>NZ_JASGSR010000169.1:0-13104 GCF_040446015.1 Bradyrhizobium sp. INPA03-11B | reverse complement strand
CGCTGCAGGCGCGTCGCGGCACCATCGCCGGCCATCTGAAGATCCTTGCGCCGCTCGGCTTCGGACGGCGCTACATCGCCCCGGTCGTTGCCGCCTTCCGATCACGCCATCCCGAGGTGTCGGTCGAGCTCGAACTGTCCGATCGGCCGGGGCGTGCCGCCGTGGGCGCGTGGGACGTGATGATCCACATCGGTACGCTAAAGGACTCCACGCTTCGTTTGCAGCGTCTCGCCCCCAATGAGCGCTATCTCTGCGCCTCGCCGGCCTATCTGAAGCGCTGGGAAATGCCGGCGCGCCCGCAGGATCTGCGCTTGCATCAGTGCATCGCGTTGCGTGAGAACGAGGAGGACGTGACGCTCTGGCGGTTTTCTCGCAAACGTGCCGCGTCCGAGCCTGATGTCGTCAGGGTCGAGCCGATGCTGTCGAGCAATGACGGCGAGGTCGTGAAGGCCTGGGCGCTGGCGGATCACGGCCTGATCGTCAGGTCGGAGTGGGATGTCGCCGGGGATCTCGCCGCCGGCCGGCTGGTCCGCGTGCTGCCGAACTTCCGCCTGCCCCCGGCCGATATCGTCGCGCTGCTCAATCCAGGCCGCAGCGGCAGGGCCAGACGCACGCAGGCGTTCGTGGAGCACCTGCGCGCCGCGCTTGCGCCGCCGCCATGGCGCGGCAGGCAGCGATGACGGGCAGTGCGAGCGCTTACGCGGCGCCCGCCTGCTTACTCAGATAGTTTTTGGCAAAATCGAGATACCAGTCGAGGCAGCCCGGATTGGCCATCGCATCGCGGTTGATGACCTTCTCGACGGGGTGGCCGAGCAGCAGCTTCTTGACCGGCAGCTCCTGCTTCTTGCCGGACAGGGTGCGCGGAATCTCCGCCACGACGAAGATGTCGTTGGGCAGGAAGCGGCGCGACAATCCGGCCTCGACCGCCTTGTTGATCTTCGTCTTCATCGCGGCATCGAAGGTGACGCCCTCGCGCAGCACCACGAACAGCGGCATGTAGCTGTCGCGGCCGAGATACTCGAGATCCACGACCATCGAATCCAGCACCTCCGGCAGCGCCTCGATCGCCGAGTAGAGCTCGCTGGTGCCCATCCGCAGGCCGTGGCGGTTGATGGTGGCGTCGCTGCGGCCGTAGATCACGCAGGAGCCGTCGGGGTTGATCTTGAGCCAGTCGCCATGCCGCCACACCGGACCGCGGCCGCTGCCGTCGAAATTGTCGGGATAGGTCTCGAAATAGCTCGACAGATAACGCGCATTGCCGGGATCGTTCCAGAAGCGCAGCGGCATCGAGGGCAGCGGCTCGGTGCAGACGAGCTCGCCGACCTCGTCGATCACGGCGCGGCCTTGTTCGTCGAAGGCTTCCACCGCGCAGCCGAGCAGGCGGCACTGCATGATGCCCGGTGTCTGCGGCAGTTCGCGGTTGCCGCCGATGAAGGCGCCGGCGAAATCCGTGCCGCCGGAAATATTGGCCCACCACATGTCGGCCTGCGCGGCATTGCCGTTGCGCGTCGACAGCGCGGCGAAGCACTCGTTGAACCAGGCTTGCGTATCGGCTGAGAGCGGTGAGCCGGTCGAGCCGAGCGCGCGCAGGCGTGAGAGGTCGCCGACGGCGGCGAGATCGATCTCGGCCTTGGTGCAATTGGCGAAGAACGCCGCGCCTGCGCCGAAGAAGGTTGCCTTGGCGTCGGCGACGAAGCGCCACAGCGTGCTCCAGTCCGGCTTATCCTTGGTGCCGCCGGGGCTGCCGTCGAAGATGCAGCAGGTGGTGCCGTTGAGCAGGCCGTTGGCCTGGCAGTTCCACATGATCCAGCCGGTCGAGGAATACCAGTGAAAGCGTTCGCCGAACGAGTTCGGGTGGTAGCTGCAGCCGATGTCGTTGTGCAGCGTCGAGAGCGGCAGCGCCACGACGATGATGCCGCCATGGCTGTGCAGGATCGGCTTCGGCAATCCGGTCGTGCCCGAGGAATAGACGATCCAGAGCGGGTGATCGAACGGCAGCCATTCCGGCTCGAAGGCGTCGATCTCGGCGCCCTGGCCGGCGAGGATGGACGACAGCCGCGTCTCTGACGGCGCAGCATCGCTGTGCAGGATGACATGCTCGACCGTCGGCAGCGCGCGCCGCAGCTCCTCGATCACGCCTTGCCGGTCATGGCGCTTGCCGGCATAGGTCGCGGCATCGCAGGCGATCAGCACCTTCGGCTCGATCTGCTTGAAGCGGTCGATCACCGCGGGTGCCGCCATGTCGGGCGCGCAGACGCTCCAGACTGCACCCAGGCTCGCGGTCGCAAGAAACGCGATGATGGTCTCGGGGATATTCGGCAAGTAGGCGGCGACCCGATCGCCGGCGCGCACGCCCTTGGCCTTCAGATGCAGCGCAAGCGCCGCCGATTGGCGTTGCAGCTCGGGCCAGCTCGTCTCCGAGAGTTTGCCGTCCTCGCCGCTCGCAATCAGGGCCGGCAGGCCGGCGGCATGTGCGGGCGCGACATGGCGGAAGACCTGGCGCGCATAGTTCACCGAGGCGCCGGGAAACCATACCGCGCCCGGCATCTTGCGTTCGGCCAGTACCGCCGAATGCGGCGTCGGCGAGCGCAGGTCGAAATAGTCCCAGACGCTCTGCCAGAAGGCGTCGATATCGGTGACCGACCAGCGCCGCATCGTCTTGAAATCCGCAAACGCAAGGCCGCGGGTCTCCTTCAGCCAGTCGCGGTAAAGGGCCATTTGCGGGACGTAAGGTGCGGTCATGGGCGGTTTCCGGAGTTTCTTGTGTTGTGGCAGACGCCACTGAGGCGTGCCGGCGTGTCTTAACATAGGGATGCGAGCACGGGGAACGCGGTCGCACCGCGGCTTACGTCATATTCTTACCGCCGCCGCAGCGTGCTATTCCTTCAGGTGCGGCGTTGATTCCATGCCGATCCCGTAGCGAGCGGCCATGTCCGTCGGCGAACTTTTCATCCTCGGCTTCTACGGCAAGGTCATTCCGACCTGGCTGAGAGAATTTGCCGCGCGGTTCGGGCTCGGCGGGGTGATCCTGTTCGATTACTCGTGCCAGACCCGGCAATACGACAACAACGTCGCGTCGCCCGCGCAGGTGCAGTCGCTCTGCGCCGAGATCGCGGCGCTGCCGTCAGCGCCGCTGGTCTTCATCGACCAGGAGGGCGGTCTGGTGCGCCGGCTCAAGGATGGCCTCGGCTTCCAGCCGCTGCCGAGTGCGAAGGATTTCAATCTGCTCGCGCTGACGGAAAAGCAGGCGGTCCTTGGTGCAAGCTATGACGAACTGCGGCGGCTCGGCATCCGCTACAATTTCGCGCCGGTCATCGACGTCGACTATAATTCCGACAATCCCAATATCGGCAGGATCAAGCGCTCCTATTCGTCCGATCTCGGCGAGGTCGAGGCCAATGCCCGGCTGGTCGACGCCGCGGCGCGGCAGGCCGGAGTTGGTCTCTGCCTGAAGCATTATCCGGGCATCGGCGGCGCGCATGTCGATTCGCATCTGGAGTTCATGGACATTTCCGATGCACTGCGGCCGGAGCAGGAAGAGCTGTTCTACGCGCTGGCCCCGGATACTTTCGGCGATGCGGTGCTGGTCAGCCACGCCATTGTCCGCCAGTGGGACCCGCATCATCCGATGACCCTGTCACCGGCCGGGATCGGCCGGCTGCGCCGTCGTCTGCCCGAAACGCTCTTGATCACCGACGACATGCAGATGCAGGGGCTGCAGAAGGCGCTCGGCACAAGCGCGGCCAGCCTGCAGGCGATCGCCGCCGGCATGGACATGATCTGCATCGGCAATAATCTGTTCGACCAGGAGCAGGCGATGGCCGGCATTGCCGCGGCGGTCGCGGGTGCGGTGCAGGACGGATCGCTGGATCAGGCCGCGGTGCGGCGATCGATTGCGCGCGTGCAAAAGCGCAAGGCGCTGCTCGCCTGATGGCGTTGAACCAATTTTCGCGCGGTGCGACCACAAGAGACGGAACCAATTTCATTACCGCGATTTAACATCGGCGCTCATCGGGGCTAACAACCATGAAGATGCTCAGGCGTCTCTTCCGATTGACCTGGCTACGCCGCGTCGCACGCAGTTCAGCCGATTTTCCACCTGCCTCCATCGATCCCGACGAATTCAGCCGCCTGCTTTGCAGCGGGCGCCGCCAGGATCTGCGGATACTGGCAAAGCGGCTGAGCGAGCGCCCGCGCGCTCACGCATAGGCAGCGCAGCGGGTCAAAGGTGAGCCGGTTCTGACTGAACCAGAACCGATAAGTCCGGCGCGCGGCCGCGACTTCAACTCCGATCTCGGCGCGGTGCGCTACTGCTTCGCTTTTTCGTGCTTGCCGATCCCGACTGCCTTGTAGTCGTAGGTCGGATAGAACTCGGTGCGATAGGCGCCCCAGGCACTGTTCTCGATGACGCGGTTGACCTCGCGCAGCCGTGACGCCGGCAGCCGCAGGGTCACCACCTGGCCGGCGCCCATCATCACGTACCAGCTGACCACCTCGACACCTTCGGGCGGAAACGTCTTGTAGAAGCCCTGCCGCTCGAGCTGCGCATTGAGTTCGCCGAGCGCGCGCGACTGATCATGCTTGAAGAAGACCGTGATCATGATCGTGTTGTCTTGGGCCGGCGCTGCGTCGCCGGTCGGCGTGGTCTGGCCCTGCGCACCGGCGCTGACCAGCAGTGCCGAGGCGAGCGCCGCGATCATCATCCAGGATCCATTTCGCCCGCTCCGCCTTCGCTGCATTGTCGCACCCTTTATTGTTGGCCGAGAGGCGGCGATCATCACGGCGCGTGCCGGGGCTGTAAATTGACAACCGCCTGCCCCTGCGTCCGCCGGGTCCATGTGAACCGCCTCATACGAACGTAGCCCAACGTGCGGTAAGCCGATGCGATCCCGTGCCTAGAGGGATGACCGATGTCGACCCGGCGAATGGCGTATTGGTGGTTCAGGTTCGTTCTTTCGGGGCGATTCCTGCAGAAATTCCTCCGGCTCCGGCGCAAGTAATGTCGAAGGCGCTGTGCGCGATCCGGCTATTTCCAGCATGACAGCAGGGTGTGGGATGGGTCCGCCGGGACGGTAACCATCCACCTGTGAGACCATCTGGATGAAGCCGCCCGTCATCCCGTAAGAATACTGTAACTCGACTCAAATATGCGAGATTCGTTGCCAAATCAGCGGTAATCTGCGCCTGCTTGGCAGGTCGGGGCCCGAGGTCACAGTTGCGTCACCCGTAGTTTTACGGAGTCCCGTGTTAACGCAGCCACAAGTTCACCTTCGGTAAACCATACTTATGACGCAACATGACAATCGAGCCGAGGCGCGCCTTCCGGCATGGATGGGCGGAACCACGGCGCTCGAGGGGCAGCAGTCTGAGGTTCATGGGGCCGTTGCGCCGCGACCGCAGGTCACCACGGACGCCGGTGCGGCCATCGTCCGGCAGTTCAACGGGCCGGTGACGGCGCTGCTGCTCTATATGAATGAGCTCAAACAGCACAGTCAGCAGTTCGCGCACGCGCCCGGCAACGGCGTCTATCTGCGGCAGGTGATCGAGAACGCGCTCGAGCAGACCGAGCGGGTGTCCGCGATGCTGAAGCAGATATCGGACCTCTACCCGAATGCCGTTCCGGCTGCCGATCTCAGGCTGCAGGGTGACGACAAGCCGGCAGTTGCCCGGTCACCCGATGTCATGTTCGCGCCGGAGGCCGGCCGCAAGCCGCTGACCAAGCGCGAGCGTGAGGTGCTCAGCCTGATCAGCGACGGCTATTCCAACAAGCAGGGCGCGCTGCGGATGAATATCAGCCCGCGCACGTTCGAGAGCCATCGTGCCGAGGCGATGCGCAAGCTCGGCGCGCGCAACACCGCGGATCTGGTCCGCAAGGCCTTGCTGCATTCCGCCTGAGCGCAGACCGGTTCTCAGAAATCGTCTTCTGTGGCGAAGCACAGCCGCGGCGCGAGCCGCGCGGCGGGAGCGGCCGTCTTCGGTTCGTCCGGAACGATCGTGACCACCCATGCCGCCATTGCGCCGGACTTGCTTTCGACGATCGCGCGCACCCGTCCCGTGACCGTCGCACCGGCAGATTTGACGGTGGCGGGCCGGCCGTTGAACTGGGCCATGCGGAAGCGCCGGGCTTCCTTCCGATCGGTCGTCTCGTACGTGAACATCGGCTCCCCCGTGCGTCCACGCGACTTTGCGGAAGCAGCGTTATCCGACGGTGAAAATCCCATGCCGTAGAAGTACGGCTTGCGCGACAGCGACGGCGTTTTGCGCGAGACGCCGACCGCTTGAATCGAAACGCTAAAGCGCGATGAGATTGGGGTGAATCATCATCGCGCTTTAGCTCATTGTTTGAGCATGATCTTTCCGGAAAACCGCTTCACACTTTTCCGGATCATGCTCTAGCCGCTGGTTTCCTTGCAACTCAGCAGCCCCGCATACTGCGCCTTGACCGCGGCGTAGCATTCGCAGGCGGTCCTGATCAGTCCGTCCGCGTTGGTGATCTCGATGTGGCCGCGGCTGTAGTGAATGAAATTCGCCTGTTGCAGGGTATGCGCGACCAGCGACACGCTGTTGCGGCGGGCGCCGATCATCTGCGCCATCGCCTCCTGCGTCAGGACGATCTTGTTGCTGCCGGAGAGGTCGCGCGTATGCAGCAGGCATCGCGCCAGCCGCGACTCCACGGTATGCGCGGCGTTGCAGCCCGCCGTCTGCTGGATCTGGGCATAGACGGCGAGTCCATGCCGAAGCAGCATGGTGCGAAGGGTCGGGCTCTGGCCGGCAGCCGCGCGCAACGGCTCGAGCTCGACCGTCGAGGCGAGGCCGGGCACCAGCACCGTGGCGTTGTTCGAGACCCGGCCCTCGACCAGCGGTGCGAATGCGCCAAAGATGCTGTCGCGGCCGACCATGGCGACCTGGACGCGCTCGCCCCTCGCCAGCTTGACCACCAGCGAGATCACGCCCTTGTGCGGCATGTATGTCCGCTTGAGCATCTCGTCGGTCTCGGTCAGGACCGAATCGGCGGCGAGGTCGACCGTCCGCAGGTGCGGCCGGATCAGCTCAAAATCGCTCGCAGAGAGCGACGACAGAAACCCGTTGGGTGATCGCGGAACCGTATCCAAAGCAACCTCCTGCCTCCCGGCAAAGCTTGTCTCTGGTCACCAGGCCTGACGCGTGCAGCCAGACGTGCTCGCAACTTATTCTGGCACGTCCGGGTTCCAATGGAAACACATCCCGGTTCCATTAGGAATACGCTGATCGCCGCGGCCTCACATTATCCGCGGGGACATGAGGTCGCTGCGATCAATCTTCCGGCCCGATCAATTGTTCGGCGTGCGCCTTGACGGTCGCATAACATTCGCACGCCGCCTTCCGCAGACCGTCGATATCGGTGATTTCGATATGGCCGCGGCTGTAACGCAGGATGCCGGCTTGCTGAAACCCGTGCGCGACGATCGAAACCGCATTGCGCCGCACGCCGATCATCTGCGCCAGCATCTCCTGGGTCAGCGGCAAGGCTTCGCTGCCGCACAGGTCGCGTGCGCGCAGCAGCCAGCGCGACAGCCGCGCCTCCACCGGATGCGAGACGTTGCAGGCGACGGATTGCTGCGTCTGCGCCATCAGCGCCTGTTCATAGAGCGCAACCAGTGTCCGGAACTCGGCGCTGCGATTGGCTGCCTCGCGGAAATCCTCCGCCCGCACCACCGACGCCGTGCCCGGCACCACGACAATCGCGTCGGCGAGCAGCGGCCGCTCATGCAGAGCGGCGGACGCGCCCACGGCGCCGTCACGACCGATGGTTGCAATCTCGACGGATTGCCCGTCGGACAGATTGATCATCATCGAGACCACGCCGGCGTGCGGGAAGTAAACCCGCTGCACCGGCGCGCCGGCATCGGCGAGCGCCGTTTCCTTGGTCAGGTCGACGGTTTCCAGAAGAGGATGAAGTTGCGCGTATTCCGCAGGGGGAAGTGCTTGCAACAGACGATTGGGCGGGCGCGTTACCGCGGACATTGGAGCTCCTGCCGAGGGCGGGAGCACTACGGTCTCGCATCACCTACTCTTGGCGTGTGGAGTGCGACCATAGCTTGCCTGTCTAATTGCACAAGGGTTGTAGTGCGAACCTTATACCCTCTAGGGGGCAGACGGTCGGCGTTGCATCCGTCTGCGCGGCGATTCGAACGATGCGCATCCCGGACAAAGAGGTTGCGGCATTGTCTCGCATTCATTGATTTGCATTAACTCTGATGCGCGCCGAGGCGTGCGTCGTCATGATCGCCGTCCCGCCTTTTCGAAATGCCCGGCCGGCGCCGCCGGCATACGACAAGTCCCGCAAAGGTGAGGACAAATTCGCCGCCACGGGATTGATCCGGCGGCGGGCAGGCGCCGCTCAAGCCTGCGCCGGCGCAGGCGGCCGTCAAATTACCGGCAAAAGCCGTTCTGGGTATTTGTACGGAGCAGCCCTTTAACGAACGGGTAGCGCGGACGGACCAGTGTGGCACCGGTCGCCGTGCGAAATTTACGGCGTCGCGTCAATCGTGTTCATCCAGAAGGGTATCAGTATGTCCGGCATCGTCCTCTCGGCATCGGTCCGTCAAAATCTGCTTTCGCTGCAGTCGACGGCCGACCTGCTCGCCACCACGCAGAACCGCTTGTCCACCGGCAAGAAGGTCAACACCGCTCTCGACAATCCGACCAACTTCTTCACGGCGCAGTCGCTCGACAATCGCGCCAGCGACATCAACAACCTGCTGGACGGCATCGGCAACGGCGTGCAGGTGCTGCAGGCCGCGAACACCGGCATCACCTCGCTGCAGAAGCTCGTCGACAGCGCCAAGTCGGTTGCCAACCAGGCCCTGCAGGCCGCAGTCGGCTATTCCCAGAAGTCGCAGGTGACGACCGCCACGATCACCGGCGCGACCGCCGCCGATATCCGCGGCACCGCCACCTATAGCAACGCCACCCTCGCCGGCACGGTCGTCAACAACAATCTCTCGACGCCCGCGCCGATCACGGCCGCCACCAAGCTCGTCACCGCGGCCAACTCCGATACCCTGGCGGCGACGCCGACCGGTACGATCACCGTCAACGGCAAGTCGATCACGTTCTCGACCTCGCAGACCACTTCGACGACCGATGCGTCCGGCAACGTGACCCTCGGCACCGGCGCGGGCAGCAACCTGACGGTCGGCGACCTGCTCACCGCGATCGACGGCATCACCGGCACCGCCACCGCCTCCACCGTGTCGGCCGGCGCGCTCCAGATCAGCACCGGCACCAACCAGGATCTGAATATCTCCGGCTCGGGGCTGGCCGCGTTCGGCCTGACGGCCGGAACCAAGGCACGCACCGTGGCAACGCCGTCGCCGTTGGATGGTTTGACGCTGACGATCAACCCGACCGGCAACGGCACCGCCACCAACATCACGTTTGGTAGCGGCGCAGGCCAGGTGAAGTCCCTCAACGACCTGAACACCGCGCTGGCGGCCAACAACCTGCAGGCCTCGCTCAGCGCAGGCGGTGCGCTCACCATCAGCACCACCAACGATGCCGCGTCCTCGACCATCGGCACGATCGGTGGCACGGCAGCTGGTGCAGGCAAGCTGTTCAACGGTCTGACGGGCAGCGCCCCGGTTCAGGATCCGAACGGGCTGGCGAACCGCGCCAACCTGGTCAGTCAGTACAACAACATCCTGGACCAGATCACCACGACCGCCCAGGACGCGTCGTACAACGGCATCAACCTGCTCAACGGCGATCAGCTCAAGCTGACCTTCAACGAGACGGGCACCTCAACGTTGAAGATCCAGGGCGTCACCTTCAACGCCTCCGGCCTGAACCTCACCAAGTTGACGGCCGGCACGGACTTCATCGACAACGCCTCGGCCAACGCCACGCTGAAGACGCTGAACAGCGCGAGCGGCCTGCTGCGCACCCAGGCTTCGACCCTCGGTTCGAACCTGTCGATCGTGCAGATCCGCCAGGACTTCTCGAAGAACCTGATCAACGTGTTGCAGACCGGCTCGTCCAACCTGACGCTGGCCGACACCAACGAGGAAGCGGCCAACAGCCAGGCGCTGTCGACCCGCCAGTCGATCGCGGTGTCCGCGCTGGCGCTGGCCAACCAGTCGCAGCAGAGCGTTCTGCAGCTGCTCCGCTAAGCGTAGCCGCAACAGACATCGACTATCGAGGCGGCGGGGGAAACCCCGCCGCCTTTGCTTTGCGCGCGATCACCTTCCGGCCGACTTCAACCAAAGGGTGATGGGGCTTTGATGCAGGCCGCCGCCATGCCGCGAATGTTTCGCTTGGCTTAACGGCAACGCGATTTCATTTGATTCAAATTGCGACGACCGATGGAACGGCCTCTTTCCCGTCCGGGTGGTAGATGCCTGGGACTGGCCGTGACGTCGTGCTGCATCGTCTGATCGCGTGACTCCTCGTCCGTATTTGCACGGACGGCAAAATTAACGTCGCCGTGAAGGCGGTGGGGTTATCGATGCGAGGCGAGCGTTCCGCAGCACCTTGAGGGGACCTATCCATGGACGATCTGTTGCGCGAGTTCCTGACGGAGAGCAGCGAGAGCCTGGACACGGTGGACAACCAGCTGGTGCAGTTCGAGCAGGATCCGAACAACGCGAAGATCCTGGACAACATTTTCCGCCTTGTGCACACCATCAAGGGGACCTGCGGCTTCCTCGGGCTGCCGCGGCTGGAAGCGCTGGCGCATGCCGGCGAGACCTTGATGGGCAAATTCCGCGACGGCATGCCGGTGAAGGCGGAAGCCGTGACGCTGATCCTGTCCTCGATCGACCGCATCAAGGAGATCCTGGGCGGGCTCGAGGCGACCGAAGCCGAGCCCGAGGGCAACGATCGCGATCTGATCGATCAGCTCGAAGCCATGGTCGAGCACGGCATGGCGGCGATGTCAGGCTCGACGCAGTCGATGCCGGCGGCCGGCGAGGTTGCTGAAGAAGACGTGCCGGTCGTCGAAGCGCCGTCCGTGCAGGCTGATATGACCGAAGGCACGCTGGTGGTGCAGACGCTGGAGCGTCCCTTACGTCCCGGCGAGGTCTCACTCGACGAGCTCGAGCGCGCCTTCCGCGAGACCGAGACCGAAGTGGCCGCGCCCGCGCCCGCCGCCAAGCCCGCCGCTGCTGCGCCCGCCGAGCCGGCTGAAGCTGCGAAGAAGCCGGTCCGCAAGGCCATAGCCGAGGATGTCCAGGAAGGCGACAAGATCGCCAACCAGTCGATCCGCGTCAACGTCGACACCCTCGAACACCTCATGACGATGGTCTCCGAGCTGGTCTTGACCCGCAACCAGCTCTTGGAGATCTCAAGGCGCAACGAGGACACCGAGTTCAAGGTGCCGCTGCAGCGGCTGTCCAACGTCACCGCCGAGCTGCAGGAAGGCGTCATGAAGACGCGGATGCAGCCGATCGGCAATGCCTGGCAGAAGCTGCCGCGCATCGTCCGCGACCTCTCCGGCGAACTCGGCAAGCAGATCGAGCTGGAGATGCACGGCGCCGACACCGAGCTCGACCGCCAGGTGCTCGACCTGATCAAGGATCCGTTGACGCATATGGTGCGCAACTCCGCCGATCATGGCCTCGAGACCACCGCCGAGCGCCTCGCCGCCGGCAAGGGAGAGCAGGGCACCATTCGCCTCAGCGCCTATCACGAAGGCGGCCACATCATCATCTGCATCGCCGACAATGGGAGAGGGCTCAACACCGAGCGGATCAAGGCCAAGGCGCTCCAGAACGGTCTCGTCACCGAGGCCGAACTGGAGAAGATGACCGAGGCCCAGATCCACAAGTTCATCTTCGCGCCGGGCTTCTCGACCGCCGCGCAAGTCACCTCGGTGTCCGGCCGCGGCGTCGGCATGGACGTGGTGCGCACCAATATCGACCAGATCGGCGGCACCATCGACATCAAGAGCGTGGCCGGCGAGGGCGCCTCCGTCACCATCAAGATCCCGCTGACCCTGGCGATCGTCTCGGCGCTGATCGTGGAAGCCGGCGGCGACCGCTTTGCCATCCCGCAGCTCTCGGTGGTCGAACTGGTGCGGGCCCGCGCCAACTCCGAGCACCGCATCGAGCGGATCAAGGACACCGCGGTGCTGCGGCTGCGCAACAAGCTGCTGCCGCTGATCCACCTCAAGAAGCTCTTGAAGATCGACGACGGCGCGACATCAACCGACGCCGAGAACGGCTTCATCGTGGTGACGCAAGTCGGCAGCCAGACCTTCGGCATCGTGGTCGACGGCGTGTTCCACACCGAGGAGATCGTGGTCAAGCCGATGTCCACAAAACTGCGGCACATCGACATGTTCTCCGGCAACACCATCCTCGGCGATGGCGCCGTGATCATGATCATCGACCCCAACGGCATCGCCAAAGCCTTGGGCGCCTCCGGCTCCTCGGCCCATGACATGGCCGAGGACAGTGCCAGCAGCCATGCTTCGAGCGGCGAGCAGCTGACGTCGCTGCTGGTGTTCCGCGCCGGTTCGAGCCAGCCCAAGGCGGTGCCGCTCGGCCTCGTCACGCGGCTGGAAGAGATCGCAACCGACAAGATCGAGCTCTCGAACGGCCGCTACATGGTGCAGTACCGCGAGCAGCTGATGCCGCTGGTGCAGATGGCCGGCGTCGAGGTGCAGACCCAGGGCTCGCAGCCGATCCTGGTGTTCGCCGACGACGGCCGCTCGATGGGGCTTGTGGTCGACGAGATCATCGACATCGTCGAGGAAAAGCTCAACATCGAGGTCGCAGGCTCGCAGGACGGCATTTTGGGCTCGGCCGTGATCAAGGGCCAGGCGACCGAGGTGATCGACGTCGGCCACTTCCTGCCGATGGCGTTCGCCGACTGGTTCTCGCGCAAGGAGATGCGCCCGTCGGCGAGCGCGCAGTCGGTGCTCTTGGTCGACGACTCAGCGTTCTTCCGCAACATGCTGGCGCCGGTGCTCAAGGCCGCCGGCTACAAGGTGCGGACCGCGGGCGGCGCGCAGGAGGGGCTCGCCGCGCTGCGCTCGGGGCAGGCGTTCGACGTCGTGCTGACCGACATCGAGATGCCCGAGATGAACGGGTTCGAGTTCGCCGAGAACATCCGCTCTGACCA
>NZ_JASGSR010000168.1:0-13182 GCF_040446015.1 Bradyrhizobium sp. INPA03-11B | reverse complement strand
GCCCATCCATGCTGGCCTCCGCCCAGCCAGCATGGTGAATCAGAAACTCACTGATTTGGGAATCCCAAATCGATTCAGCTTAACCCCATCCCGCTTTAGGCCGCCGCGCCCTGCGCCGCGAGCTGCGCGGCCTGGTGCTCCGTGGTCAGCGCATCGATCAGTTCGCCGAGCGCCTCGCCCGCGACCACCTGCGGCAGCTTGTAGAGCGTCAGGTTGATGCGGTGGTCGGTGACCCGCCCTTGCGGGAAATTGTAGGTGCGGATGCGCTCGGAGCGGTCGCCGGAGCCGACCTTCTCCTTGCGGTCGGCGGAGCGCGCGGCCTCGACGCGCTGGCGCTCGGCGTCATAGATGCGCGAGCGCAGGATGTTCATCGCCGATGCCCGGTTTTTGTGCTGCGAGCGGCTGTCCTGCATCATCACCACGATGCCGGTCGGCAGATGGGTGATGCGGATCGCGGACTCGGTCTTGTTGACGTGCTGACCGCCGGCGCCGCCGGCGCGCATGGTCTCGATCCGCAAATCCGTGTCCTTGATGTCGACGTCGACGTCCTCGACCTCAGGCAGCACGGCGACGGTCGCGGCCGAAGTGTGGATGCGGCCCTGCGTCTCGGTGTCGGGCACGCGCTGCACGCGATGCACGCCGGACTCGAATTTCAGCTTGGCGAAGGCGCCGCGGCCCTGCACCTCGGCGATGATTTCCTTGTAGCCGCCGACGGTGCCCTCGCTCGCCGAGATCACCTCGACCTTCCAGCCCTGCAAGGCCGCGAAGCGCTCATACATCCGGAACAGGTCGCCGGCGAACAGCGAGGCCTCGTCGCCACCGGTGCCGGCGCGGATTTCCAGCATCACGTTGCGGTCGTCCATGGCATCCTTAGGCAGCAGCGCGATCCGGATCTGCTGCTCGAGCTCGCCGATGCGCGCCTGCAACGTCTCCAACTCGGCTTCCGCCATGCTGCGCATCTCGGGATCGGTCCCCGCGTCCGCCAGCAACGCCTCGGTGTCGGCGAGTTCGGTGCGGGCAGAGCGATAGAGCTTCACCGCGTCGATCAGCGGATTGAGCTCGGCGAGCTCGCGCGTGATCGCAACATAGCGATCGGACTTGACCTCGCCGAGCAGCTCGGCCTCGAGCGAGGCGTGATGGGCGAGCAGGACGTCGAGTTTGGCTTCGGGTAGCATGGCGGTATCTCGAATTTGCTGAAGGCGCGAAGGGCGCAAAGGGGCGATAGCGGCGACGGCAGCGTCGCTACAAGGCCAGCCCCTCGGTTTCCGCAAACTTCGTCAGCGCCTCGCGGATCGAGACGCTGCCGACCGGCGCGTCCAGCAGCGGATTGATCATCGCCTCCGCCTTGCTGGCGTCGAGGTCGAGGATCATCGCCTTGACCGGGCCATGCGCGGTCGCCGACAGCGACAGCGAGCGATAGCCGAGCGCAATCAGCGCCAGCGCGCCGATCGGCTTCGAGGCCATCTCGCCGCACAGCGAGGCGGCCTTCTTCGCGGTCTTGGCCTTGCGCACGATGTCGCGCAGCGCGCGCAGGATCGGCGCCGACAGGATGTCGAAGCGCTCGGAGACCTTGGCATTGCCGCGGTCGACCGCGAACAGGAACTGGAACAGGTCGTTGGAGCCGACCGAGACGAAGTCGACCTTCTTCAGCAGTTCGTCGAGCTGGTAGAGCAGCGCCGGCACCTCGACCATGGTGCCGATATCGATCCGCTCGGGCAGCGAATGGCCATGTTGGCGCAAATAGGTCAGTTCGCGCTCGACGATCGCCTTGGCCTGGTCGAATTCGGCGATGTCGGAGATCATCGGGAACATGATCTTCAGCGCGCGGCCGCCGCCGGCGCGCAGCAGCGCGCGGATCTGGCCGCGCAGCAGGCCGGGACGGTCGAGGCCGAGCCGGATCGCGCGCCAGCCGAGCGCAGGATTTTCCTCGACCACGGTCTCCATATAGGGCAGCGCCTTGTCGCCGCCGATGTCGAGCGTGCGGAAGGTGACGGGCTTGGAGCCGGCGGCGTCGAGCACGGTGCGGTACAGCGCCAGCTGATCGCTCGAGCGCGGCAGGTTCGGGCTCACCATGAACTGCAATTCGGTGCGGAACAGGCCGATGCCGGCGCTGCCGGTGTCGTCGATATGCGGCAGGTCGATGGTCAGGCCGGCATTGATCAGGAGCTCAATTGGCTGGCCGTCCTTGGTCACGCAGGCCTTGTCGCGCAGCGCCGAATATTGCGCCTGCCGCCGCGCCCGGAACCGGACGCGTTCGGCATAGGCGGATTCGATCTCGGTCGAAGGGCGGACATAGATCTCGCCGGAGATGCCGTCGACGATAATGGCATCGCCGGGATCGGCGATGCCGGGCGCGTTCGGCACCTCGCCGACCGCGGGAATGCCGAGCGCGCGCGCCACGATCGAGACGTGCGAGTTCGCGGTGCCTTCTTCCAGCACCAGGCCGCGCAGCCGCTTGCGGTCGTAGTCGAGCAGCGCCGCGGGGCCCATCGCGCGGGCGATCAGGATGGCATTGTCGGGCAATTGCTCGCGCGACGGCGCATGGTCCTGGCCGACCAGTTGCCGCATCAGGCGATGGCCGAGATCCTCGAGGTCGTGCAACCGGTCGCGCAGATACGGATCGGTCGAGCGCAGCATGCGCGCGCGGGTGTCGGACTGCACGCGTTCGACGGCGGCTTCCGCGGTGAGGCCGGTGGCGACCGCCTCATGCAGCTTGTGCGACCAGCCCTGGTCGTTGGCGAACATGCGGTAGGCTTCGAGCACCTCGCGGTGCTCACCGCCGTCGGCGACGTCGCCGCGCTCCAGCATGCGGTCGAGATCGGCACGCAGATTGGCGAGCGCGGTGTCGAGCCGCTTGACCTCCTTCGGCAGGTCCTCGGCGATATAGTTGGTGATGACGACGCGCGGCTCGTGCAGCACGACATGGCCGAGCGCGATGCCGTCGGAGAGCACTGCACCGGTCTTGTGCAGCGAGTGCCGCGCGGCGGGTTCGGCGCCGGGCTGCGCCAGCGCGGCAAGCTCGCCGGAGGCGATCATCTCCGCCAGCACCATGGCGGTGGTCTGCAGCGCCTCGACCTCTTCCTCGACATAGGTGCGCTTGGCGCGGTTCTGCACCACGAGCACGCCGAGCGTGTTGCCGGCGCGCAGGATCGGCACGCCGAGGAACGAGTGGTAGGCCTCTTCGCCGGTCTCCGGGCGGTAGGCGAAGGCCGGATGGCTTTGCGCGTCGGACAGATTGAGCGGCGTCGCCTCGCTGGCGACGAGGCCGACCAGGCCTTCATGCGCGCTCAGCACGGTGCGGTGCACGGCGTCGCGGTTCAGACCTTCGGTGGCGTAGAGTTCGAGGGTGTTGTCGATGCGCAGCACATAGCAGGAGCAGACCTCGGCCACCATGTTGGCCGCGATCAGCACCACGATCTTGTCGAGGCGCTCCTGGGCGGAGACTTGCTCCGCCATGGTTTCGCGGAGCCGTCTCAACAGGATGCGTGGGCCTCCCGACGCGCTCCGCATGTGCTTCAATCCCTCCCCACAAGGCTAGCGCACCGGGCCGGCCGGCCGCTGGCGCAAAACTCGTCAAAAACAACAATTTTAGTCATTTGGCGTGCCGCTCGCGCCAGTTCCCGCCGATTCGCGGTCACTAAAACTGTGCCACAGTTTGCGACAGCCTACCTGACTGGCCGTATAGCCAATCGAGGCTGGCTTTGCCAAGCAAAACGCCTGCCAGTAGCAAATAACGTCTGCGTCAGCCCAATGCTGCGCCCGCTAAGAGAAATTCTAACTCCGGGGTGGGGTGGGGGTGCCGCCTTCCCTTCTCCCCTTGTGGAAGAAGGTGGCTCGCATCGACAGATGCGAGACGGATGAGGGGTCTCTATCCGCGGAGGCAGACCCCTCACCCCGCTTCGCTGCGCGAAGCGACCCTCTCCCACACGCAAGTCGGGCTTGCCCGACTTGCGTAGCTTTAACAATGCGCAACCGGGGTAAACCCAGGTTGCGTGGGAGAGGGTTCCAAGGGCTTACGCCTGATCCAGGCCGTACAGCGTGTGCAGCGTGCGCACCGCGAGTTCGGTATAGGCGGCGTCGATCAGGACCGAGAACTTGATCTCGGAGGTCGTGATGGCGCGGATGTTGATGTTGCGCTCGGCCAGCGCCTTGAACGCCTTCGCCGCGACGCCGGCGTGGCTGCGCATGCCGCTGCCGATCACCGACACCTTGGCGACGTCGGTTGCGGTGTCGAGCCTGGCATAGCCGATCTTGGCCTTGGCGGAGGTAATGGTGTCCTTGGCGCGGTTGTAGTCGGCGGCCGGCACGGTGAAGGTGAGGTCGGTGGTCTTGCCGTCCTCCGACACGTTCTGCACGATCATGTCGACGTTGATGTTGGCGTCCGCGAGCGGCCCGAAGATCGCCGCGGCGACGCCCGGCTTGTCCTCGATCTGGCGCACGGAAATCTGGGCTTCGTCCTTGGAGAAGGCGATGCCGGTGACGACGTGCATTTCCATGATTTCCTCCTCGCTGCAGATCAGCGTGCCCGGCGGCTGGTTGGCGTGCGGGTCGATATCCTCTGGCTTGTCGAAGCTGGAGCGCACGAAGATCGGCATGTTGTGCACCATGCCGAGCTCCACCGAGCGAACCTGCAGCACCTTGGCGCCCTGCGAGGCCAGCTCCAGCATGTCCTCGAACGCGATCTTGTCGAGCCGGCGCGCCTTCGGCACCACGCGCGGATCGGTGGTGTAGACGCCGTCGACATCGGTGTAGATGTCGCAGCGGTCGGCTTTCAGCGCGGCCGCGATCGCCACCGCCGAGGTGTCCGAGCCGCCGCGGCCGAGCGTGGTGATGCGGCCGGTATCGGGATTGATGCCCTGGAAGCCGGCGATCACGGCGACTTCCTTGCGCTCCTTGAAGCGGGTGATGATCTCGGAGCCGTCGATCTCGACGATGCGCGCCGAGGCATGCGCGTCCGAGGTCTTGATCGGGATCTGCCAGCCCTGCCAGGACCGCGCCTGGATGCCGATGCCCTGCAACACAATCGAAAGCAGGCCCGAGGTGACCTGTTCGCCGGAGGCGACCACCGCATCATATTCGCGGGCGTCGTGCATCGGCGAGGCCTCGGTGCACCAGGCCACCAGCTCGTTGGTCTTGCCGGACATCGCGGAGACCACGACGGCGACCTCGTGGCCGGCGTCGACCTCGCGCTTCACGTGCTGGGCGACGTTGCGGATACGATCGATATTGGCGACGGACGTACCGCCGAATTTCATCACGAGGCGGCCCATGACGACGCGTCTATTCCTTTAAGAGGATAAGTAGGTTAACCCACGCCGAAAACCGCAAGCGCGGGGACCGAAAGGCGCGTATACATAGCGCCGCGCCCGGGGGCAAGCCGGTTGGTAGGGGTCCATCGGGGTCCCCTAGGGGTGATTCTGGCGGTTGCGGCCGGGCTGTGGCGCAAGGGTGACTAGCGGGTAACTCGAAGGCGGATTGGATGGGACGCTATATCGACGAAATCCTGCAGCCTGGCGAGAAGGTGCTGTATTCCACCAACGCGCACTGGATGTTCTATCTGCCGGCGATCGGGGCCTGGATCGTGGTGCTGGCGCTGCTGATCCTGTCGCGGATGATAACGGTCGATGCCCTCGTGCTGGCCTGCCTGGCGGCGGCCGCCGTGGTCGCGGTGGCGGCGCTGTACTGGACCGGCGCGGCCTGGTTCCACCGCTGGACCACGGAAACCGACGTCACCAATTTCCGCGTGGTGCACAAGAGCGGCTTCATCAAGCGGCGCACCTTCGAGATGAGCCTCGACAAGGTCGAGAGCGTCGACGTCAACCAGAGCATCATGGGGCGCCTGCTCAATTATGGCGACGTCACCATCCGCGGTGTCGGCGAGGGCATCGAGACCATCAAGACCATCGCCTCGCCGCTGTCGTTCCGCAATTCGATCACCGCGCGATAGGGGCGCGCGCAATCATGGCCACGCAAACAACCCTTTCCAGTTCCTCCGCCAGTTCCTCCGCCAATGCCTCCTCGGGCTCGGTCGATCCGGCCGAGGTCGCGAAGTTTTCGAAACTGTCGGATGAATGGTGGGATCCGCGCGGCAAGATGGCGCCGCTGCACAAGATCAATCCGCTGCGCCTGACCTATATCCGCGACGCCGCCTGCCGCAAGTTCGAGCGCAACGCCAAGAGCCTGAGCTGCCTGTCCGGCCTGCGCCTGCTCGACATCGGCTGCGGCGCCGGGCTGTTGTGCGAGCCGTTCACGCGGCTCGGCGCCCAGGTGATCGGGATCGATCCGTCCGCGACCAACATATCGGCGGCGAAGCTGCACGCCGACAAGGGCCATCTGTCGATCGACTACCGCTGCACCACGGTGGAGGAGATGGACGCGCGCGAGCGCTTCGACATCGTGCTGGCGATGGAGGTAGTCGAGCACGTCAACGACGTCGGCGCCTTCATCAAGCGCTGCGCTGTCATGCTCAAGCCCGGCGGGCTGATGGTGGTCTCGACCCTGAACCGCAACTGGAAGAGCTTTGCGCTGGCGATCGTCGGCGCCGAATACGTGCTGCGCTGGCTGCCGCGCGGCACCCATGACTGGAGCAAGTTCGTCACCCCCGCCGAGCTCGAACGCTATCTCGGCGACGTCAACCTCACCATCACCGAACAGGCCGGCGTGGTCTACAACCCGCTCGCCGACAAATGGACCGTCTCGACCGACATGGACGTGAACTACATGGTGGTGGCGGAAGAGGTGTGAGTTAGGCCCCCGATCTCGGCCACACGATAGGTGTCGTCCCTGCGAACGCAGGGACCCATAACCACCGGCCCGAATAATTGGGCGAGGTCAGCGTTCCGATTGTTGTAGGTCGGCTGTCCGGCCATCGTGCCCCAAACAGCTCGCTGTGGTTATGGGCCCCTGCTTTCGCAGGGGCGACATCGAGTTCGTGGCGTGATTGGTGAAAATGTGAGACGCTGTTTCATCCGAAAGGTGTCGTCCCTGCGAAAGCAGGGACCCATAACCACCGGCTCCAATAGTTGGGCGAGGTCCGCGTTCCGGGCATGTACTACGTTTACATCCTCGCTAGCCGGCGCCATGGCACGCTGTATATCGGCGTGACGAATTCCGTGCAGAAACGGCTCGAGGAGCATAGAGCCGGAATAGGCTCATCGTTCGTCAAGACATACGGTGTCTACCGCCTCGTCTACGTGGAAGCTTACGAACGGGCTGAAGAAGCCATCGCTCGCGAAAAGCAACTCAAACGATGGAAGCGCGACTGGAAGATCGAGCTGATTGAGCGCGAGAATCGCGAATGGCGAGATCTCAGCGATCTGCTTGGCTGACTAGCGTGCCACGAACTGCTTCCTGTGGTTATGGGTCCCTGCGTGCGCAGGGACGACGGGAAGTTTGGGTGTCGGCGTGCCTCTTCCTAACGGCTTAGGTGAGTTAGCCCGTCTTTTGCGGATACACCGGTGTCGTCCCTGCGAAAGCAGGGACCCATAACCACCGGCCGATGTTGTTGAGCGCGATCTGCGTCCGGGAGGTGTCCTGCTGCACATCTCCTCAGACCTGATCGGTGTCTCATGATCCGTTGGACCATCATGCCCCAAACCTCTCCCTGTGGTTATGGGTCCCTGCTTTCGCAGGGACGACGGCGAGTTTGTGGACGCTGCGCAATCCAGTCATGCACCGGTTCGGTTGACCGCATCGGCTGCAATCGGCACGCTGCGCGCGTACTCCCGCCCGGCACACCTCCTCATCCCGCATGCTCACAATCACCTCGCTCTGGATTCCGTTCACCATCGTCGCTGCGTTCGGGCAGGTGGCGCGCAATGCGATGCAGCGGCAGCTGACCGGGCCGCTCGGGACCTGGGGCGCGACCAATATCCGCTTCCTGTTCGGTCTGCCGTTCTCGGTGGTGTTCTTCCTGCTCGCGATCATCGTGACCGGCGATCGGGTGCCGTGGCCGATGGCGTCGTTCTGGCCGTGGCTGCTGTCCGGCGCGCTCAGCCAGATCGTCGGCACCGGCTTCATGCTGCTGGCGATGAACGACCGCTCCTTCGTGGTGACCACGGCCTATATGAAGACCGAGGCGATCCAGACCGCGATCTTCGGCTTCATCTTCCTCGGCGATCATCTGACGTCCGCCAAGGTCATCGCGATCGTGATCGCGACCGTCGGCGTCGTCATTACTGCGCTGCGGCCCGGCGGGAAAAAGAGCTTTGCCGATCTGCGTCCGACCGTGCTCGGCCTCGGCGCCGCCGCGGTGTTCGCGATCTCGGCAGTGAGCTTCCGCGGCGCCATCATCGCGGTGCCCGGCGTCTCGTTTGTCACGGCGGCCTCCTACACGCTGATGTGGAGCCTGTTCGTGCAGACGCTGATCCTGTCGGTCTATCTCTTGCTGCGCGCGCCCGACGTGCTGCGGAAGATCCTCCGCCTGTGGCGGCCCTCGCTGTTCGCGGGCTTCATGGGCGCGTTCTCCTCGCAATTCTGGTTCCTGGCGTTCGCGCTCACCGCCGCCGCCAATGTGCGCACGCTGGCGCTGATCGAGGTGCTGTTCGCGCAGGGCGTGGCGTATTTCTCGCTCAAGCAGCCATTTTCGCTGCGTGAACTGACGGGCATCATGCTGATCGTGATTGGCGTTGCGCTGCTGATCGCCGCGTAGACTCTTGTTTGACGCATTTTCTTCACGCGAACCGGTGCCCGCTTCGCTTGAAAACGCTTTAGCCTTTTACGGCGATCAGCACCGCGCCGGCCGAGATCAGCGCAATCCCGACCCAGCCATAGGCCGAGGGGCGTTCGCCGAGGAAGACGGCGCCGAACAGCGCCACCAGCACCACGCTGAGCTTGTCGATCGGCGCGACCAGCGTGGCGGGTCCGAGTTTGAGCGCGCGGAAATAGCAGATCCACGACGCGCCGGTGCCGAGCCCGGACAGCAGCAGGAACAGCCAGCTTCTCGCCGAGATCGGTCCGGACTGGGTGAACTGCCCGGTTGCAAACAGGATCGCCGAGAGCGTGATCAGCACGACCACGGTGCGGATCAGGGTGGCGAGATCGGAGTTGATGCCCTCGACCCCGACCTTGGCGAAGATCGCGGTCAGGGCGGCGAAGACGGCGGAAAGAAACGCCCAGACCTGCCAGGAAGAAAATGTCTCGGGGGTCATCTGGACGCTCGGTGGGTTTGGCCTCACCCGTCATTGCGAGCGAAGCGAAGCAATCCATAGCGCAAGCACGAAGCTGGATTGCTTCGTCGCGGAGTTTATCATCGGGCCCGCCAAGGCGGGACCCGTTGGCTCCTCGCAATGACGAGGATGGAAGCGGGCTGGCCTTAATTCCTGTCTTCCGGCAGCGTCGGCAGTGGCGAGACCTCGACGCCCTCGTCGATCAGCGCGCGCGCTTCCTCGGGCGAGGCCTCGCCATAGATCGGCCGATGCTCGATATCGCCGTAATGCATCTTGCGCGCCTCGTTGGGGAAGCGGTCGCCGACATTGTCGGCGTTCTTGACGATGTGGTCGCGCAGTTCCTTCAGCTTGCTGCGCAGCTCACGCTCCTGCGCCATCATCAGCGATGTCGATTCGTTGGGCGTCGTCTCGACGGGCATCGCCGGCGCCGGCTGGGCCGGTTCGCGGCCCTTCTTGCTGACAACCCGCGGCGCCATGATGGCGCGCTCGACCTTGTCAGAGCCGCAGGACGGGCAATTGATCAGGTGACGCCGCTCCTGCGATTCATAGGCCGAGGAGCTCTGGAACCAGCTCTCGAACTGATGACCTTGCTCGCAGCGCAGCGTGTAGCGGATCATGCCGAACCCCGAACGAGGTGCAGATGCTCCGGGCCGGCCTTGGGGTCGGCGATGCCGAAACGCCTGCCATGCTGCAGCGATGGAATGGTCTTGCGCGCGGTCTCGACCTTGGCGGGATCGATCTCGGCGAGGAACACGCCGGGCTCGACGCCGCCCTCGGCAAGGATCTCGCCCCAGGGGTCGATGATCAGCGAATGGCCGAAGGTCTCGCGCTTGTTCTCATGCAGGCCGGCCTGCGCCGCGGCAAACACGAAGCAGCCGGTCTCGATGGCGCGGGCGCGCAGCAGCGTGTGCCAATGCGCTTCGCCGGTCTTGCGGGTGAAGGCGGACGGCACGGTGAGGAAGGAAGCCCCGGCTTCGGCCAACGCACGATACAGCGCCGGGAAGCGCACGTCGTAGCAGATCGTGAGGCCGATCCGGCCCCAGGGCAGGTCGGAGATCACGGCGGTCTCGCCGGGCTGGTAATTGGCCGATTCGCGGTAGCTCTCGCCGCCCGGCAGATCGATGTCGAACATATGGATCTTGTCGTAGCTCGCGAGCACATTGCCCTCGGGCCCGATCAGGAACGAGCGGTTGACCGCCTTCTCCGGCGAGTAACGCAGCGCCAGCGAGCCGATATGCAGATGGATCTTCAGCTCGGCGGCGAGCGCGCGATACGCCTGCAGCGACTTGTCGTCCTCTTCGCTCGCCAAGTGCTCGAACAGCGCCTTGCGGTTCAGCTGCATCATGTTGCTGACCTCTGGCGTCAGCACGTATTTGGCGCCCTGCGCCGCCGCCTCGCGGATCAGCCGCGTGCCCTGCTCGAGGCTCGGCTCCGGCAGCAATCCGGTGCGCATCTGCACCATCGCGGCGGTGAAAATGTTGTCCGTGCCCATCAGGCGCCGCCTCCATTGCTGAGCAGGCCGTCGAGCTTGCCTTCGCGGTCGAGCGCGTAGAGCTCGTCGCAGCCGCCGACATGGGTCTTGCCGATGAAGATCTGCGGGAAGGTCGACCCGGCGCCGGCGCGATCGTACATCTCGTCGCGATAGGCCGGGTCGCTGGCGACGCTCAATTCGGTGAACGCGGCGTTCTTGCGCGTCAAAAGCGATTTGGCGGCGGTGCAATAACCGCAGCCCGGGCGGGTGTAGATTTCAATGGCAGCGGTCATGGTGCGCTCGGTTGAACTTGAATGACGGATTATATGGGAGCGCGGTGGGTATCGACAACCCGGGCAAACACCAGCACGTCGACCTGCGCGGCTTTGGCGCGCAACAACGCTCGCGCGCAGGCATCGACTGTGGCGCCCGAGGTCAGGACGTCGTCGATCAGGACCACGCGGCGGCCCTGGATGTCAGCCTTGCGTTCCTCAGTGACCCCGAATGCGCCCTGCACATTGCTGGCGCGGTCCTTGCGCGACAGCCCGATCTGCTGCTCGGTGGCGCGGGTACGCCGCAGCGCCTCGGACACCATTTTGACGCCGCTCTGGCGCGCGATCACCTTGGCGAGCGCCCCGGACTGGTTGTAGCGCCGGCTCCAGCCGCGCCGCCAATGCAGGGGAACCGGCACCAGCATGTCGGCATCGTGTAGCAATTCCTTCCCCGCCCGTGCCATCCAGCGACCCATTGTCGGCGCCAGATCGGTGCGATCCTGGTATTTCAATGCGTGCACCAGCGTGCGCGCGACGTCGTCGTAACGCACCGCGGCGCGGGCTCTGCTGTAGGCCGGCGGATTGGCGATCGCCTCCATCGACAGCAATTCGGGTCCGGGATCGTAGACAAAGGGAATGCCGAGCCGCGGGCAGAACGGCGGCGCGATGAACGACAATTTCGCCCAGCAGGCCGCGCAGACGCCCTCGCCATGGACCGGCTCGCGGCAGGACACGCACAGCGTCGGCAGCGCGATGTCGAGCAGGAGCCGCGCTGTCTGCAGCCAGGCGCCGCCGACCGCGCCAAGCGCGCGCTGAACGTGTCCGGTAACGGAGCGTGTCGGTGATGCCTCGGCGTCCATGGCGGACGAGGCTAGCGTTTGAGCGACGCGGGCTCAAGGCGCATTGCCTGCGGCGCCCGTCCGGCGTAACCAGCGCGGATGGCAACGACCCCGGCCACGGCCCCCATTCTGTTCGATCGCGCCTTGCTCGGCGCGCGGCTGGCGCGTGCGCAGGCCGCGGGGCTGGCGATGTTCCTGCTCGATCGCGCCGCGGAAGACATGGCGGACCGTTTGCAGGCGGTATCGCGCAGCTTCTCGGCGGCGGCCGATGTCTGGACGCCGGGTGATGGGCTTGCGGACGTCCTGCGCGGGCGTGTCGGATCGGTCGAGGCGATCGGTTTCAGCGAGGCGGAAGCGCTCGGCCTGTCGCCGGAATCGCTCGATCTCGTGGTCTCCGCGCTGGCGTTCCAGTTCGTCAATGATCTGCCGGGCGTGCTGGCGCAGATCCGCCGGGCGCTGAAGCCGGACGGGCTGTTGCTGGCTGCGATGCTCGGTGGCGACACGCTGACCGAGTTGCGGCAGAGCTTTGCCGCGGCGGAGGCGGAGTGCGAGGGCGGGGTGTCGCCGCGCGTCGCGCCGTTCGCCGATCTCCGCGACATCGGCGCGTTGTTGCAGCGAGCGGGTTTCGCGCTGCCGGTGACCGACGTCGACCGCGTCGTGGTGCGCTATGCCAGCGCGTTTGCGCTGATGGCCGACCTCAGACGGATGGGCGCGACCAACGTGCTGCGCGAGCGCCGCCACTCCCCGACCCGCCGCGCCACCATGCTGCGGATGGCGCAAATCTACGGCGAACGCTTCGCCGATCCCGACGGCCGCATCCGCGCCACCTTCGATATCGTCTGGCTCTCCGGCTGGGCGCCGCATGACAGCCAGCAAAAGCCGCTGCGACCCGGCTCGGCGAAGGCGAGCCTGGAGGCGGCGGTGAGGGGTCTGAAGCGTTGAGCTGTTAGGGGCGCACGATGCCAGGGCTCCCTCTCCCCTTGCGGGAGAGGGTTGGGGAGAGGGGTGGCCCCGGGCGAGATACGAGTGTGATGATCGCTTTCGCAACTCTGCGCCGTCTTCAAGATGCATGCTGAGAGAGCGCGCCGTGTGGCACCCCTCTCCCCAGCCCTCCCCCGCAAGGGGGGAGGGAGCCCGTCCACCGTGTGTCCCTTACGGTCGATCGCAGTTGCCGATGCGATCCAACCTCTCTCACAAGGTGGACGACGGTCGTCTGCACGATTTCGGAATAATGGAAATATGCCCGTGAGTTGCCCGACGTGTCAAGGAGCAATCGTCGAGCGCCGGCCACCGCCGGCTCCTTTGCATGGGGTTGTTTTCGATATTTTGGCAACGTGCCTCCCCCCCCCCCCAGGTCAGGGGAATCGCATGTTGGCTTCGGCAAGTAGTTGCCAAATCGACAGAAAGGGATTCTGAAGGTGGCTCCTGATCCG
>NZ_JASGSR010000167.1:0-13427 GCF_040446015.1 Bradyrhizobium sp. INPA03-11B | reverse complement strand
CTTCGGCGCCGCCGTGAACAGCGGCCACACCGTCGGTTGCTCCAGCGCCATGAACCATTCAAGGGGAATGCCGAAGGTCCGCGTGCCCTGGTCGGCGTGATAGAACCAGCGCAGCCGTTCTGCGCTGACATTCTGATCCAGCCATACCGTCTTTGCCGGCGGCTGGTAGTCGACGACCTTGACGCGGAAGCCGCTCGTCACCGTCTCGATATCGTCCTTGAAGTAGAGGACGCCGGCGACAATCAGCAGTCCGATGAAAAAGATCGTCTTGCGAGGCATGCCCCCGTCCCCCGATTCGCGGTACCCGCGTCATATTGCTGAGATGTTAAAAATCGCCGAAATAGGTTCGCGTTAAGCGTGTGTTGTATTGTGCGCTATCCTATAGTGGCGTTGCTCGGTCTACCAACGGAAATGTTGCCAAGGGAAATGTCGCAAAGGAAATTTGATTGGCTGTGAGCCATTTCACTTGCGGTGCGCTCTCCTCGGCGGCATTTGCGCGCATCGGCGCGGGCGGCTAGAAATGCCGGAGCAACAATTCTTCGAGAAGTCGTCTTGCACGCGTCAAGCGCACAACCGCTCACGATCACGGTATCGGACGACAGCGCAGTGTCCGCGCTGCTGCTGCGCCCGGAAAAGGCGCGCGCGGCCTATGTGTTCGCCCATGGCGCTGGTGCCGGCATGGCGCATCCGTCGATGGCCGTGATCTCAGAGGGGTTGGCGGAGCGCGGCATCGCGACGCTGCGCTATCAGTTTCCCTACATGGAGAAGGGCAGCAAGCGGCCCGATCCGCCCGCCGTCGCGCAGGCGACGGTGCGTGCCGCGGTTCGGGATGCCGCACGCCGTTGCGGCGAACTGCCGCTGTTCGCCGGCGGCAAGTCGTTTGGCGGACGTATGACGTCGCAGGCACAGGCCAAGGCACCGCTCGAAGGCGTCCGCGGGCTGGTGTTCCTCGGCTTTCCGCTGCACCCCGCCGGCAAGCCGTCACGGGAGCGGGCCAAGCATCTCGCCGAGGTCAAGGTGCCGATGCTGTTCCTGCAGGGCACGCGCGACGCGCTGGCCGAGCTCGATCTGCTCGAGCCTGTCGTGAAGGAGTTGGGCAGCCGGGCGACCTTGCATCTCGTGCACGAGGCTGACCATTCCTTCCATGTCCTCAAGCGCTCCGGCCGCGACGACCGCGAGGTGATGGCCGAGGTGCTCGATGCGTTCGCGGCGTGGGTGGCGGAGCATTCGTAGATTTCTGTAGCCCGGATTGCGCTTCGCTCCATCCGGGCTACGTTCGATCAAGTTGGCGCGCCGCCATAGATGCGGTCGCGCAGTCGGCGCATGCCGGACAGCCAGCGCTCGCGATTGGTGGCCTTGCGCTGCATGTATTCCTGCACCTGGGGATGCGACAGGATCAGGAAGCGCTCTTCCGCCATCGCCTCGATCACCATCCGCGCGACTTCGCCCGGCTGCAGCACGCCGTCGACGCGCGCCGCGCTCGGGCCCGGCGTCGTCATTCCGGTCTGCACCGATTGCGGGCAGAGCACGGAGACGCGGATGCCGCGATCGCCATACTGGATCGCCAGATGCTCGGCGAGCGCGACCGCGGCGTTCTTGGTCACGCCGTAGGGCATCGAGTTCAGCGAGGCCAACAGCCCCGCGGCCGATGCGGTGTTGAGCAAATAGCCGGAACCGCGTGCGAGCATGCCGGGCACCAACGCGCGCGCGGCGAACACGTGGCTCATCACATGCACGCGCCAGCTCACATCCCAGTCGGCATCTGACGCGGTCTCCTGTCCCTTGCGCGACAGCCCGGCATTGGAGAAGAACACGTCGACCGGGCCATATTTGTCCTCGGCGGCGGCGATCAGCGCCTTGATGTCCTCCTCCAGCCCGACATCGGCCGTCACCGCGAGCCCGTCGATATCGCCGGCGACGCTGGCGAGCCGGTCGCGCGAGGTCTTGAGGTCGGCGACCACGACGCCGCGCGCGCCGGCCTCCGCATAGGCTCGCGCCACCGCTTCGCCGATCCCGCTCGCGCCGCCGGTGACGACGCAGACCTTGTCCTTGATTTGCATGGTTCGATGTCCCTGCTTGTTATCGTGCTGTCCGGATTGTCAGCCCTGATAGAGTCCCTTGTCACGCGCCTTCTGGATTGCCAGCGCGGCCATCAGGTCGAGCATCGGGGTCGGAATGTCAGCCGCGCGGGCAAACGCCGCGGGTGCGCGCACCAGCACGTCGATCTCCATGGCGCGGCCGAGCTCGTAATCCTGCAGGATCGACGGCTTGTGGTCAGGCGCGGGCCCTGAGCGGGTGACGCGCTTGACGTCGGGGATGTAGTGCGTCGCCACCGCATTGGCCTCGTCGAGCAGGCGCGGGATCACGTCCTGCATGTCTGGATCGTCGCGGACGCCGCGTGCGGTCAGCCCGGTCAGCAGGCAGAGCACGGACATCGACATGTTGGTGAGCAGCTTCGACCAAATCGTCTCGCGGATCTGCTTGACCTCGGGCGATTCGATCGCGGCGTCGTTCAGCGCCGCTCGCAGCACGGCGATCCGCTCGCTCTGCCGGTCGTCGCATTCGCCGACCAGGAGGCGATTGCGATCCGGCGATAGATTCGCCACCACGCCGGGCGCGATCACCTCGTTGGAGGAGAAGATCACGCCGCCGATAACGCGTTGCTTCGGGATGGCGCTGCGCAAGCGCCCGCCGGGATCGAGGAAGCCGAGATCGGGGATCGCGGGATGCTGCGGCGGCAGGCCGAGACCGTACCACCAGGGAATGCCGTTCTGCGCGAACACGATCGATGTGTCGTGCTGAAGCAATGGCGGGAGAGCGGTTGCGAGCGCACTGACGCCGGTGGCCTTCAGCGTGCTGATGACGATGTCCTGCGGCCCCAGCTCGGCAGGATCGGCGGACGCCTTCACTTTCGCCGTGACGCTGCTGTCGCCGACCCTTAGCGTCAGCCCATTGGCTCTGACCGCGTCGAGATGCGGGCCGCGCATCACGCAGGACACATCGTGGCCGGCGCGTGCCAAGCGGACCGCGAAATGGCTGCCGACGGCGCCCGCGCCGAAAATGCAAATACGCATCAGTGGAACTGGTCCTTGCAACGTGCCGCGTCAGTTTCCACAAGCGCGGGGCATCGCGCAACCCGTCATGCGCGGGGCGCGGCTGCGCGCGCTCGAAAGTGATGGATCAAGGCAACGCCTGTCGCCATAGTGTCTGATAACAGCAATGCCGAACGAGGGAGATACGTCATGTCGGCCAGCCCAGTCCTGTGGAGCCTCGATGCGCGCGGGGTCGCGACCGTCACGCTGAACAGGCCCGAGGTCAACAATGCTTATGACGGCGCGCTGATTGCCGGCGTGCTGGCCGCGATCGACGATCTCTCGACCAAGCCGGTCCGTGTCGTGGTGCTCAAAGGCAATGGCAAGCATTTCCAGGCCGGCGCCGATTTGAAATGGATCAACGGCGTACGGCCGAAATCGTCGGAGGAGAACGAGGTGGCGTCGCGCGCCACCTTCGAGGCGGTGCAGCGCCTCAACACGCTGCCGGTGCCGACGGTGGCGCTGGTGCAGGGCGGCTGCTTCGGCGGCGGCACCGGCGTGATCTCGGCCTGCGATATCGTGATCGCGGCCGACAACGCGCTGTTCTCGATCACCGAGGTGCGCTGGGGCCTGACGGCTGCGATCATCATCCCGCAGCTCTGCGACGCCATCGGCGTCCGCCAGGTGCGCCGCTACGCGCTGACCGGCGAACGATTCGGCGCCGAGGATGCGCGTCGCATCGGTCTCGTCCACGAGGTGGTGCCATTGGCCGATCTCGAAAGCGCCGGCGCCAAGGTCGTGGAGCAAGTGCTTGGCAATGCTCCGGATGCACTGGCCGAGACCAAGAAGCTCGCGATGGAAAGCTCGTTCGGCGGCATGGCCGTGGACGATGCGGCCTACAAGCGCCTCGTTCATCTGCATTCGGCCAAGCGGCAGACCGCCGAGGCCGCCGAAGGGCTCGCGTCCTTTGCCGAGAAGCGCGCCGGCCGCTGGGGCGGGGCGGCGTAAGCCACCCTCAGCTCAACAGCCGCTGCAAATGCCGCGGATGCTGCGATAGACCTCCGCGTCGTCGCGGCGCATCTGTTCCAGCGATTCAAACGTCTTCGACTCGCTCGATCGTGCCGCCGGCTCGGACCTGGACTTGCGCTTGGCTGCGAGCTCCTGCTCCTGGCGATGGTAGCAGGCCTCGCGCTCCGCCTTGGGCTCGATGAAGCGGCAGGTCTCGATCGCCGCCGCTTGTGTCGCTGCGATGATGAGGCCAAGCGAAGCTGATACCAGGAGTTTCAAGCGGGCGATCCTTTCGCGTCCTTGTCTCAGGTCGGCATGCGCGGGGCAAGGCTGCCGTCGCGTCAGAGCGATTGCGACAGCGACTTTTTCAATGTCCTCAGCAGCGCCTGCACCGCGGCGGCATTGATGCGGCGTTCGGGAACGGCGGCCTTCACCCACAATTCCGGGATCGGAAACTCGGCGAGGATCGGCTGCAGCGCGCCGTCGCGCAGCGCGTCGGCGACCAGATAATGCGAGAGCAGTGCGATGCCGTTGCCGGCGATCGCGCTTTGCGTCAGCACGCGGCCCTCGTTCGAAGAGAGGATCGGGCGGACCTGGATATTGATGCGGCCGCGCGGCCCCTCGAATGGCCATTCCGGGCCGGTGGGCAGGAAACTGAGGCAGCGATGATCGACCAGGTCGCGCGGATGTTTCGGCGTGCCGTGCTTCTTCAGATAGGTTGGTGAGGCGCACAATAGCCGCGGCAGCCGGCATAAAGGCTCGTCGACGACGCCGCCGAAGGAATGCGGGAAGGCACCGATCGCGATGTCAAAGCCTTCGGTCACCGGATCGACCGGGCGGTCGATCATCACGATCTCGAGCTTCACGCTCGGATTGTGCCGCTGGAAGATGGTGAAGGCATCGGCGAGCCGCGCCACCGTCAGTGAGGTCGGCGCCTTGACGCGCAGATGATCGGTGAGATCGCGCTGCTTCTCGCCCATCCGCGACAAGAGATCGCCGACATCGGCAACCACGCCGCGGGCGCGGTGCACATATTGCTGTCCGGCCTCGGTCAGCCGCAATTGCCGGGTCGAGCGGTGAAACAGCGCGGCGCCGATCCGCTCCTCGAGCTGGGTGACGCGCTTGGCGACGACCGAGGTCGCGACGTTGAGCTTGCGCGCCGCGGCCGAGAAGCCGCCGGCGTCGGCGGTGGCGAGGAAGGCTTCGAGGTTGACCAGCGTATCCATCTGCCCCGGACTTTTCTCGATTCGCGAAAGCTGATTACATAATTTGGTGGATTGTACTGCAATCTGCATCAATTCATAGTTGGCCCAATCAACTTTGTTCAGGGCGGAAATGATGCGAGCGAGCACGATCGAAGAGCCTGCGCGGCAGGTGCCGGTCTACGGCGAATATGACGTGGCGGTGCTCGGCGGCGGACCGGCCGGCATCGCGGCCGCGGTCGGCGCAGCGCGTGCGGGGCGGCGGACGCTCTTGATCGAGCGTTACGGATTTCTCGGCGGCATGGGCACCGCGGCCGGCGTGACCAATTTCTGCGGCTTGCACGCCAACATCTTCGGCGAGATGCATCGGGTGGTGCAGGGCATCGCCTCCGACCTGCTGGCGCGGATCGACCGGCTCGGCGGGCTGAACGCGCCGCATCTGATCCTCGGCAAGATCTTTGCGCAGGCCTATGATACCGCGGCCTACAAGATTGCCGCCGACGATCTGCTGGCGCATCACAAGGTCGATATCCTGTTCCACGCGCTTGGCGCCGGCGTCGTGATGGATGGCACGCATATCCGCGCGCTGATGGTGGAAACCAAGGCCGGTCGCCAGGCCGTGCGCGCCGGTATCTTCATCGACTGCTCCGGTGACGGCGATCTCGCGGTGTGGGCCGGCGCGCCCTATGAAGTCGGCGACAATGCCGGCGGCATGCTCTACCCCTCGATGATGTTCCGCCTCAACGGCATCGATCCAGCGAAGGCCGGCGATGCGTGGCGGACCATTCCGGAGCGGATGGCGCAGGCCGAGGCTGCCGGAACCCACACATTCCCACGCAAATCCGCGATCGTGCGGCCGCAGAAATCGCAGATCGAATGGCGGGTGAATTTCACCCAGGTGACGCGGAGCGACGGCGGCGCCATTTCCGGAATTGATCCCGACGACATGACGCGCGGCGAGATCGAGGGGCGCCGCCAGGCGGTGGAGGCCTTCGCGTTCCTGCGCACTGTGCCGGGCTTCGAGAACTCCTACATCGTCGATCTGCCGCCGCAGCTCGGCATCCGCGAGACCCGGCGCGTGATCGGCGGCTACGTGCTGTCCGGTGAGGACGTGCTGGGCTGCGCCTCGTTCGAGGATTCGATCGGCGTCAATGGCTGGCCGATGGAAAAGCACGTGCCGGGCGATGTGACCTTCGAGTTTCCGCCGATCCCCGAAAGCCGCGGCTACAACGAGTTGCCGTACCGCATGCTGGTGCCTGATGGCGTCGACAATCTCCTGGTCGCCGGCCGTTGCGCCTCGATGACCCATGAGGGCCAATCGGCGGCGCGTGTCTCCGGTGCCTGTTTCGTGATGGGCGAGGCGGCGGGAACCGCGGCTGCGCTGGCACTATCGGGCAACACGATTCCGCGCGACATTTCCGTCGAAAAGTTGCAACAACAGCTCGCGCAGCAGGGCGCGTTCATCGGGCGCGACCAGGCCGTGCCTGATGGATTATAGGTGGAGACGGCAATGAAGGGTTGGGCGCGGCTCGCACTCGCGGGCCTCCTGGTGTGGGCCGCGAGCGGTATCGCGCGGGCCGATGATCTCCTGAAGGCGAAGATCGGCGTGTTGCGGCTGTCGTCCTCGGCGCCGGTATTCATCGCGCAGGACAAGGGATATTTCCGCGACGCCGGGCTCGACGTCGAGCTGAAGTTCTTCGATGCAGCGCAGCCGATCGCGGTTGCGACCGCGTCCGGCGACGTCGATTTCGGCATCACCGCCGTCACCGCCGGTCTCTACAATCTCGCTGGCAAGGGCACGCTGAAGGTGATCGGCGGCATGAGCCGCGAGAAGGCCGGCTATCCCTTGATCGGCTATTTCGCCAGCAACAACGCCTATGCGGCTGGCCTCAAGACGCCGAAGGATCTCGCGGGCAAGCGCGTCGCGGTGACCCAGGTCGGCTCCAGCTTCCATTATTCGCTCGGCCTGCTCGCCGACAAATACGGCTTCAAGCTGTCGGACGTGAAGATCGTGCCGCTGCAGTCGCTGTCGAACGCGGCCGCGGCGCTGAAGGGCGAAACCGTCGACGCCGCGCTGCTGCCGGTCTCGACCGCGCGCACGCTGATGGATTCCAACGGCGCGAAATTTTTGGGCTGGGTCGGCGACGAGACGCCGTGGCAGCTCGGCGCCATCTTCGCCTCGCCGAAGACGCTGACCAACGCGCAGCTGGTGAAGAGGCTGCTCACCGCGCTGACCCGCGCCGACCACGAATATCACGACGTGATTCTCACTGCGATCAAGGACGGCGTGGCGCCGGTCAACGAGAAAACAAAACCGTTGCTCGAGATCATCGCCAAATACACCAATCTGCCGGTCGCGCAGGTGGTCGGCAATTGCGCCTATATCGATCCCGACGGCAAGCTCGACGTGAAGAACCTCGACAACCAGATCAAATGGCTGCAGGGGCAGGGTTTTGTCGACAAGGGCTTCGATGCCGATGCGATCATCGCCAAGGATCATGTAAAGGCGGATTGATGTCACGCCACGTCTACACCACTCAGCCCGTCATCCTGAGGTGCGAGCCTTGCGGTGCACTTGCACCGCTGGGCGAGCCTCGAAGGATGCACGGCCCTGCTACATCCGGGCCGTCGACCCTTCGAGACGCCGCTTCGCGGCTCCTCAGGGTGACGGGCTTGGCAGCGAGTTCGTACTAACATGGACCTGATCGCCGACCACATCAGCCATCGCTTCGGCGCGCTCGACGTGCTCGACGATGTCTCCTTCCAGGTCGCCGCCGGCGAGATCGTCGCGATCGTCGGTCCGTCCGGCTGCGGCAAGAGCACGCTGCTGTTCATTCTCGGCGGCCTGTTGCGGCCGAGCAAGGGTGCCGCCGAGCTGCGCGGCGCGGCGCCGGCCGGCAGCCTCAATCCGTTGACCTTCGTGTTCCAGGATTTTGCCTTGCTGCCATGGAATACGGTCGAGGAGAACGTCGCGTTTCCGCTGCTGCACACGGGCTTGAGCACCGGCGAGCGCCGCGCCGTGATCGACGACGCGCTGCGCCGCACGGGCTTAACGGATTTCCGCGCCGCTTACCCGAAGCAGCTGTCCGGCGGCATGCGCCAGCGCGTCGGCATCGCGCGCGCGCTTGCGGTTCGTCCGGCGATCCTGCTGATGGACGAGCCGCTGTCGGCACTGGATTCGCAAACCCGCGAGCTGCTGATGGAGGATTTCGTGGGCCTGCTCGCCGACGGCGCGATGGGCGCGGTCTATGTCACGCATAACCTCGAGGAAGCGGTGCGGCTCGCCGACCGCGTCGTGGTGCTGTCGCGCCGCCCCGGCCGCATCAGGGAGATCGTGACCATCCCGATGACGCGCGCCGAGCGCGGCACGGCGGAAGCACGCGGGCCGATGGCCGCACTACAAGGCGAGTTGTGGTCGCTGATCCGGAAAGAGGCGATCGATGCCGAGCGCGAGGTCCAGCATGCTTGACCGTGCGCCGCCGGAGATGAAAGACCAGTCGGCGGAAGCGACGCGGCCGGTCGCGTTTCGCGGCGCCGGCTTCACATCCGGCGGCAGCCGTTATTCCGGCTGGATCGCGCTCGCGCTGGTCATCGCGATCTGGCAGCTCGCCGGCAGCGCAGGATGGGTCAATCCGCTGTTCCTGCCGGCGCCGTCAGCGATCGCGGTCGCGATCACCAAGCTCGCGACGTCGGGGGCGCTGTGGCAGCATCTGTCGTGGTCGATCATGCGGATCGGCACCGGCTGGATCATCGGCACGGCCGCCGGCGTCATCGTCGGCTTTGCGATCGGGCTGTCGACCACGGCGCGCGGCGTCGGCATCACCTTCATCTCGGCGCTGTTCCCGATCCCGAAGATCGCGCTGCTGCCGCTCCTGATCCTGTGGCTCGGGATCGGCGAGGAGCCGAAGATCGCGACCATTGCGCTCGGGGTGTTCTTCTCGACCGCGATCTCGGTCTATAGCGGCGTCGATGCGGTGCCGCGCAATCTGATCCGGATGGCGCAAAGCTTCAACGTGCCGTTCCACGCCATCGTGCGCCGCGTGATCTGGCCGGGCGCGCTGCCCTCGATCCTCGCCGGCTTCCGTATCACCGCATCCGTTGCACTGCTGCTCGTCGTCAGCGCCGAGATGATCGGCGCGCAATACGGCATCGGCGCCTTCGTGCTGCAGGCCGGCAATCTGATGCAGACCGACCAGCTGCTCGCCGGCGTCGTGATCCTGTCGCTGTTCGGGCTCGCGGTCGGGAAGCTGATCAACCTGCTGGAGACGCGGTTGTTGCACTGGCGGTGAGGGCGCGCGCCGGGGCGGCAAACTCAAATGTCGTCCCTGCGAAAGCAGGGACCCATAACCACAGGATGTCGTTGTTGAAATGAGCTGGGGCCCCAGCACCTCCAACAACACGACCCTGTGGTTATGGGTCCCGGGTCGCGCTTCGCTTGCCCGGGACGACGGCGACTACACGTTTCTGATTACGCGTTCCCCCGATCCTCGCGGAACAGATCCAGCTTCTGCTGCACCGGACGGTCTGAGAACGAGAACAGCACTGCATCGGTATCAGCCTCGTGGGTGACCCAGCGCCAGCTCGGCACCACGAACAGATCGCGCGGTCCCCACTCGAAGGTCTGGTCGCCGACCCTTGTGCGGCCCTTGCCCTCGATCGCGGCAAATACCGTGGCATCGGTCGACCGATAGCGCGCGGTCTTAAAACCCTTCGGCAGCAGCTGGATGAAGGTGCCGATGGTCGGCATCGCGAAATCGCCAGTCTCGGGGTTGGAGAACTTCAGCTTGAGCCCGTGGCAGGCATCCCACTCGTCGCTGGCCTTGGCCTTCTCCAGCGCCTCGCGGGTGTATTCATAGGGATAGTTGAAGATCGGCGAGGTCTTCGAGGTCCGCTTCTGGTCGATCGGCAGCAGGTTGTGGCCGTAGCGCGCGAAGCTGGCGCCGGCGGGCTTCGAGATCGATTGCTGATCTTCCTTGGCGCCTTCGGCGAACGAGCAGTCGAAGAACTGCACCATCGGGATGTCGAGCCCGTCGAGCCAGAACATCGGCTCGTTGGTTTCGTTGGAATGGTCATGCCAGGTCATCGACGGCGTGATGACGAAATCGCCCGGCGACATCGCGGTGCGCTCGCCGTCGACCGCGGTGAAGGCGCCCTTGCCCTCGAGCACGAAGCGCAGCGCCGATTGCGCGTGGCGATGGGCGGGGGCGATGTCGCCCGGCACCACCATCTGCACGCCGGCAAAGAGGGAGGTCGTGATCTTGGATTGGCCGCGCAGCCCGGGATTTTCCAGCACCAGCACGCGGCGCTCGGCTTCCTTGGCCGTGATGAGCGTTCCGGCCTCGTTCATGTAGTCGCGGATCTGGTCGAACTTCCACAGATGAGGGCGGCAGGCGCTTTTCGGCTCCGGGGTGATCAGATCGTTCATCACGTTCCACAGCGCCGAGAGGTTTTGGCCGTCGATCTTCTTGTAGAACGCTTCGCGCTCCGGGGTCTTCTGCACGGCTTCCATGGCAAGCCTCCCATCGTTCTTGTTGGTGTAATTTAATTGACAGTATACTTACAATATGGCTAGCGTCAATCCAACGAAATGCAAGGGAGGTTCCGATGAAGCTGCATGGCTATTTCCGGAGCAGCGCGTCCTACCGGGTTCGGATCGCCCTCAATCTGAAGGGGCTGACTTCAGAGCACCTGCCGCATCATCTGCGCAAGGGCGAGCAATGCGCGCCCGCTTATCTTGCGATCAATCCGCAGGGGCTGGTGCCGACGCTCGAGAGCGACGCCGGCGCGATCCTCACCCAGTCGCTCGCGATCATCGAATGGCTCGACGAGACCAATCCCAATCCGCCGCTGCTGCCGAAGGATCCGCTGCGCCGCGCCAAGATACGGGCGTTCGCGCAAGCGATCGCCTGTGACACCCACCCGGTGCAGAATTTGAAAGTGCTGGCACGGTTGCGCAAGCTCGGCCTGCCGGAAGAGCAGGTGACGGAGTGGGCGGCGTGGGCCAACCGCGAGGGCCTAGCGGCCTGCGAAACCCTGATCGCTGACGAGGCCGGGCCGTTCTGCTTCGGCGATACGCCGACGCTCGCCGATCTCTGTCTGGTGCCGCAGCTCGCCAATGCACGGCGGTTCGGCGTCGACGTCTCGGCCTATCCGCGCCTGCTCAAGGCAGAGGCCGCGGCAAAGCAGGTTAAGGCGTTCGCCGACGCCGCCCCGGACAAGCAGCCCGATGCCGAGTAGCAAGCCGACGCCCGTCACCATGGACGCGGTCTACACCGCGCCCGGCTATCTGTTCCGGCGGATGCAGCAGATCGCGGTCGCGCTGTTCATCGAGGAGTGCAAGGCGTTCGATCTGACACCGGTGCAGTACGCCGCGCTGGTCACGATCTCGACCCATCCCGGGATCGACGCCACAAGGCTTTCGGCGGTGATCGCGTTCGACCGCTCCACGCTCGGCAACGTGATCGAGCGGCTGCAGGCCAAGGACTACATCGTGCGCAAGCCAGCGGCGGAGGACAAGCGCGTCAAGCTGCTCTACCTCACCAAGGCCGGGGCCGGCGTGCTGAGCGAGATCATGCCGTCGGTCGACAAGGCGCAGGCGCGGATGCTGCAGCCACTGAAGCCGGCCGACCGCAAGACGCTTCTCTCGCTCTTGACCCAACTTGTCGACCTCAACAACGAGTCCTCGCGGGTGCCGCTGCGCGCCGAGGACGCGCTCGAACATTTGGGGAGGTCGGGCTGATGGCGGACAGCAAGCCGGTCCTGATCGCGGGCGGCGGCATCGGCGGCCTCGCCGTGGCGCTGGGCCTTGCGCAAAAGGGCATCCGCTCGATCCTGCTGGAGAAGGCCGCTGCGCTCGGCGAGATCGGCGCCGGCATCCAGCTCGGGCCGAACGCGTTCCACGCCTTCGACTATCTCGGCGTCGGCGAGGCCGCGCGCAACATGGCCGTCTATATCGACCAGCTCCGGCTGATGGATGCGCTGACCGCCGATGAGATCACCCACATCGATCTCGGCGAGACGTTTCGCGCGCGGTTCGGCAACCCCTATGCCGTGGTGCATCGCGGCGATTTGCATGGTGTGTTCCTGCGCGCCTGCCAGACTCATGAACTGATCGAGCTGCGTGTTTCCAGCGAAGTGACCGGCTACGAGCAGGATGGTTCGTCCGTGACCGCAAGGCTTGCCAGTGGCGAGCGCATCACCGGGCGTCTCTTGATCGGCGCCGACGGGTTGTGGTCGAACATCCGCAAGCAGGTGACGGCAGATGGCCCGCCGCGCGTTTCCGGACACACCACCTATCGCTCGGTGATCCCGACCGAGCAGATGCCGGAGGACCTGCGCTGGAATGCGGCGACGCTGTGGGCCGGCCCCAAGTGCCACATCGTGCATTATCCGCTGTCGGGCTGGAAGGTGTTCAACCTCGTCGTCACCTATCACAACGACGCGCCGGAGCCGGTTGCCGGCAAGCCGGTCTCCGAGGATGAGGTGATGAAGGGCTTCACCCACGTGCACGAGCGGGCGCAGAACATCATCCGCCACGGCACCAACTGGAAGCTCTGGGTGCTGTGCGACCGCGACCCCACCGAGCGCTGGATCGACGGCCGCGTGGTGCTGCTCGGCGACGCCGCGCATCCGATGCTGCAATATTTTGCGCAAGGCGCCTGCCAGGCGATGGAGGATGCGGTCTGCCTGTCGCACATGCTGGCCAGTCACGATGATCAATCGGCGGCGCTCGATGCCTACCGCGCGCAACGCTTCCCGCGCACCGCGCGGGTACAGCTGATGTCTCGCGCGATCGGCGAGCACGTCTATCATCCCGCGGGCGACCACGCGCGCATCCGCAACGCGATCATGAGCACGAAGTCGCAAGCGGATTGGTGCGATGACATCGCGTGGCTGTATGGCGGAACGGGGCTGAAGGCCTGATCCTGTTGTGTGAAGGGATGCGGAGAGAGCGCCCGTGCAGCACCCCTCTCCCTAACCCTCCCCCGCAAGGGGGGAGGGAACCCTTCCGCTGGTACGTCCCTTACGTCGTCGGTGCTGAATAGCATCGATTGCTGGCGGCAAATTATGCATCGGATGGGTAGATGTGAGGTGGGCACGCTCGTCTGGCTCCCTCCCCCCCTGTCTCTTATACACATCTCCGAGCCCACGAGACATGTCCAGCAATCGCGGATGCCGTCTTCTG
>NZ_JASGSR010000166.1:0-13791 GCF_040446015.1 Bradyrhizobium sp. INPA03-11B | reverse complement strand
CCATTGGGGCGCGACCACGCAGGACATCATGGACACCGCCGTGGTGCTGCAGCTGCGCGACGGCCTCAAGATCATCGAGGACGATATCCGCGCGCTGCGCGGCATCCTCGCCGATCTTTCGAAAAAGTACCGCGACACGCCGATGGCCGGCCGCACCCATCTGCAACAGGCCCTTCCGGTGACCTTCGGCTACAAGACCGCGATCTGGCTTGCCGCCTTCGATCGCCATGCCGCGCGGCTGGAGGAGCTGAAGCCGCGGGTGCTGGTCGGCCAGTTCGCCGGTGCCGCCGGCACGCTGGCATCGCTGGGCGACAAGGGGTTCGAGGTCCAGCAGGCGCTGTGCGAGGAGCTCGGCCTCGGTGTGCCCGTCTCGACCTGGCACGTCGCGCGCGACGGTCTGGCCGAAGCCGTGAATTTCCTGGCGCTGGTCACGGGCACGCTCGGCAAGATCGCGTTCGACATCATGATCATGGCGTCGACCGAGTTCGCCGAGGTCTACGAGCCGTTCGTGAAGGGACGCGGCGCGTCCTCGACCATGCCGCAGAAGCGCAATCCGATCTCGTCGGAGCTGATGCTCGCTGCCGCCAAGGCGGTGCGCCAGCATGCCGGCCTGATGCTCGATGCGATGGTGCAGGATTTCGAGCGCGCCACCGGGCCATGGCACGCCGAATGGATGGCGATCCCGGAAAGCTTTGTGCTCACCGCAGGCGCGCTGCACCAGGCCAAATTCGCGCTCGGCGGCCTCATTGTTGATGAAAGGCGGATGGCCGACAATCTCGACATCAGCCGCGGCCTGATCGTCGCCGAGGCCGTGATGATGGGTCTCGCGCCCGCGATCGGCCGGCAGGAGGCGCATGACGTGGTCTATGACGCCTGCCGCGTCGCGAGCGACAAGGGCCTGACCCTGGCCGAGGCGCTGGCGGCGGATCAGCGCGTGGCGAGCCGGATCGACCGGGCGACGATCGACCGCCTCACCGCGCCGAAAAACTACCTCGGCCTCGCGCCCGAGATGGTCGACCGGGTACTGACGTCATTGAAGCGGTAAAATTCGCGGCAATTGCTCGCCGTCGCGTGATCGGCGGCTACGGGCAGGAACCTTGCGAATGCGGATCGAATTGGACTACGAATCCTGAAAATCCCTCAAACGACACGGCCGGACGCTTCATGACCGCACATCAACGCAACCTTTCCGCCTCGATCGATCCCGTGAAGCTCGATCGGCTCGCCGAAGTCGCAATCAAGGTCGGCCTGCAGCTGCAACCGGGGCAGGATCTTTTGCTGACGGCGCCGGCCGCGGCGATGCCGCTGGTGCGGCGCGTCGTTGAGCATGCTTACAAGGCCGGCGCGGGTCTCGTGACCCCGTTCTTCTCGGACGAAGAGCTGACGCTGGCGCGCTACCGCTACGGCAATGATGCGAGCTTCGATCGTGCCGCGGGCTGGCTCTACGAGGGCATGGCGAAGGCGTTCGGCGCCAACACCGCACGGCTCGCGATCGTCGGCGACAATCCGATGCTGCTGTCGGGCGAAGACCCGGCCAAGGTCGCGCGCGCCAGCAAGGCCAATTCGATCGCCTACCAGCCGGCGCTGGAGAAGATCGTCAATTTCGACACCAACTGGAACATCATCGCCTATCCGAGCACGTCCTGGGCCAAGCAGGTGTTCCCCGATGATGCCGAGGATGTCGCGGTGGCCAAGCTTGCCGATGCGATCTTCTCAGCGTCTCGCGTCGATCAGGACGGTGCCGTCGCCAACTGGGAGCAGCACAATGCCAGACTCCGCGAGCGCACCGAATGGCTGAACGGCCAGCGTTTCCACGCGCTGAAATATTCCGGCCCCGGCATGGACCTCACGATCGGGCTCGCCGACGGCCATGAATGGGAAGGCGGCGCCTCGACCGCCAAGAACGGCATCGTCTGCAATGCCAACATCCCGACCGAGGAGGTCTTCACCACGCCGCACTGCCGCCGCGTCAGCGGCCACGTCGTCTCCTCCAAGCCGCTGTCCTACCAGGGCACGCTGATCGACAATATTTCGGTGAAGTTCGAGGAAGGCCGCATCGTCGAAGCAAAGGCCTCGCGCGGCGAGGAAGTGCTGAAGAAGGTGCTCGACACCGACGAGGGCGCGCGCCGCCTCGGCGAGGTCGCGCTGGTGCCGCATTCCTCGCCGATCTCGAAGAGCGGGCTGCTGTTCTTCAACACGCTGTTCGACGAGAACGCCGCCTCGCACATCGCGCTCGGCCAGTGCTACTCGAAATGCTTCGTCAACGGCGACAAGCTGACGCCGCAGCAGATCGCCGAGCAGGGCGGCAACAAGAGCCTCATTCACATCGACTGGATGATCGGCTCCGCCCACACCGACATCGACGGCATCCACGCCGACGGCTGCAGTGTGCCGGTGTTCCGCAAGGGCGAGTGGGCGTAAGGCCTCACTAGCCCGTCCGCTGAAGGTCAGTCCCGTCATCCTGAGGTGCGCGCACTCGCGCGCCTCGAAGGATGCGCGGCCCGGATGTTGCTGCGGGCTCGGAGAGAGCCCGGCCGTTCGCCCTTCGAGGCTCGCTCCGCTCGCACCCCAGGGTGACGGGGCTAGGTTCTTGTTGCCGGACTAAGCTGCCGGGTGGACTAACGAAACCGCCGCTCCCTCGCAGCGATCAGTTCGCCTCGCGTGGCGCTGAAGCGGCAGGTCTCGTGCTGGGGCTTGAAGCCGAGCCGGCGGTAGATCTTCAGCGCGGGAGCATTGCGGCTCGAGACGTTGAGCCAGCAGGGATGCTCGACCGACACGTCATGGGCGCTGAGCACGCGATACACCAGGAGCTGGCCGAGCCCGCGTCCCTGCCGCGCCGGGTCGACGGCGACCGACTCGATCCACATCGAGTTCCGCTCCGGCTCGGTCAGGCAGAAGCCCGACATCTGTCCATCTTCCGACGCGATCCAGACTTCGGTCTCGGTCAGCACCTGCGCCATCTCCTCCCGCGAGTACAGGCGGAAGGCGGCGTCCGAGGCATAGGCGGCATTGTGGATGCGTGCGACCTCGGCCGCGCAGGCGGTCACGTCTGAGACCTGCTCAATGGTGGCGCGGGCAGCCGCGAGGGTCCGCGCCGGTTGCAACGGCTCGACACACTTCATCCCGATCTCGGATTCGAGATGAACAAAGCCGAAGGCGGCCACGAAGGCCATTCCCGCCGGCCAGTCGCTGCTCGCCAGCGTCTGCACGGTGAGATCCGCGTTGGTGTCGATCGCAAGCACGTCGTCGAATAGCGCAAGGCCAATCCGCTGGCGTCGCATATCGGGCGCCACGACGATCTTGAGGAACCGGGAATGATGCGCGCCCTGGTCGCGCAATGAGGATTCGGCGAGGCCGACGAGCCGGCCATTCTGCTCGGCAACACGAAAGTCGCGGCCGCCACGGTTCTGCGGCAACTTCAGGAACTGGTCCCATTGCGGCAGCGTGACAGGGCCTAGCCGCGGTTCCACCGCAGCAGCCTTTGCGTAAAGTTTGACCACCGCTTCTGCATCAGCCTCTCGAAGCGGCCGGATGGTGATGCCGTCATCCATGAGTCGGAAGCTTACCCGATATCGAGCCGATAGACATCCTTTGCCGTCTTCAAGAACAACGCCGTCTTCTCGGCTTCGCTATATTGTGATGCAAGCCGTTTAAAGGTGTTGAAGATCACCTGATAGCTGCACTGTCCCTTGTCAGGTGGGAAGTTGCTTTCGAACATGCAACGGTTCGGCCCGAACGCCTCGATGCAGGTCTCCACATAAGGCCGCCAGGCGGCGGCGAGTTCCTCCGACGAGGGCGGCCTCGGGCGCAGGTGAAAGTCATAGCCGAGCAGGCACATTGCCAGCCCGCCGAGCTTGACCACGACGTTCGGGCATTGGGCGATCTCCCGGATCGACGCCTTCCAGACCGGAAAGGTCTCCTCGCGCTTGCCGGCGAAGCGGCCGGTGCCGACTGGGCCGCCGCAATGATCGAGCACGATCCTGGTGTCGGGAAAGGCGCGGGCGAGATCGGTCAGCTCGCCGATCTGCGGATGGAACAACCAGGCATCGAAGCTGAGGCCGAGCGGCGCCAGGCAGGCGAACCCCCTACGAAAGGTGGAATCCAGCAAGATGCCCTTCGGCCGGTTCGCATACATGTGGGCGACGTTGGGGTCCTCGTCCCAGGCCGAGGAGTGGCGGATGCCGCGGAACCGGCCGTTGCCGGCCGCAATCTCCGCCTCCAGCACCGCCTTGGCCTGATCGCCGATCAGAAGGTTAACGTGGCTGACGATGCCGGCGCAGATCGCCGTCTTGCCATAGCCGCCGCTCGCCGCCATCGCGGCGACGCCATTGGCGAACTCGACCTCGCCGACCGGGCGGAACGCCTCCGGCCCGTCGGCGCGATACATCGACCGGCAATCGACATAGACGGTCGCCACGATGTTGTGGCCGGAGGCGATGTCGTCGCGCATCTCCTCGATCAGATAGCGCAGGCCGCCGCGGTCCCAGAGATGATGGTGCGGGTCGACGATCGGCCTGTCGGGATCGATGATCTCCTCGGTATATTGGGCAAGCCAGTCTTCGAGCGGATTGGCATAGAGCCCGCTGGCTGAGGCGGGCAGAGTGCTGGCCATGGATTCTCACTCCCGTTTGGTTTTGCTTCTTGTTGAACAGAGACATTACACCCCGTCGAGGATGATCACCGTCGGTGTCGCCGGCAGCGTGTCGCGCGAGATCCGCAAGGTGCGCTCGCCACCGCGGCGGTCGATTTCGAACTGCTGGCCGATCAGGCGCATGAACTCGTCGAGCGGGGTGGCGAAACGGTGCATCGGCAGCACCACCGAGGCGCGCAAGCGTCTGGTGATCTCGGAGATGCCGTCGAGCGACATCGTATAGGTGCCGTCGATCGGTACCATCACGATGTCTAGCCGGCCGATCGCGGCGAACTGGCTGTCGTCGAGCTTGACGTGGAGGTGGCCGAGATGGCCGATGCAGAGGCCGGCGACCTCGAAGATGAAGATCGAATTGCCGTCCTTGATCATCTCGCCGCCGGCGTCCTCGCCCCAATAGCGGCGGATGTCGGTGGTGACGTTGCGGACATAAACGTCGCCAATCCGCTCCGCGTAATGCGCGGCCTGGCCGTTTTCGCCCCAGCCATGCAGCACATGGGGAATTCGGGGATCGGGAAACAGCGTGTAATGCGTCGCGTGGGCCCGGTTCATGGTTGCGACGTCGGGCAATCGCCCGGTCTGATAGACGCCGTTGTAGTCGGTCGCGATCCGGATGCCGCCGGGCGTGTCGATGTAGTAGGTCGAGTGACCGGCATAGGTGATCGCGACCTCGTCCGCTTTGGCCGCGACGCGCCGGTAACTCACCGGGGTGGCGCGCGGCGGCGCATTGGCCATCGCCAGGCATTCGCTGCGCTGGGCGTCCTGCGCGACCGCGTGACTGGTCAGCGTTCCCAGCAAGACGAGCGCGGCGAGCAATCTCAGCATGAGCTGTTCCGTCTGCAGCGGTATCCGCCGGCGTCAGACTAGCGCGCAATCGGCGTGCCGTCATGATGAGGCCGGTGCATCGCTCCACGGCGCTGGCTGCAATACGATCCGGGCGATTATTCAGCTGCCAAGCGCTATCATGCCGCGCAGATCAGCGATCAGGGAGTTCTGCGTGACCGACAATACCTCCGCGCCGCGCGCATCGTCGACCAAACGGCTCGAGCCGTTGCGCCATGTCGACGCAGGCGTGCTCGACATCGCCTATTACGAGGCAGGCCCGGCCGACGGACCGGCCGTGCTGCTGATGCACGGCTTCCCCTACGACATTCACGCCTATGTGGACGTCGCACCCAGGCTGGCGGCGCAGGGCTGCCGGGTCATCGTGCCCTATCTGCGCGGCTACGGGCCAACGGTCTTCCGCGACAAGGCGACGCCGCGTTCGGGCGAGCAGGCGGCGATCGCGGCCGACATGATGGCGCTGATGGATGCGCTCGGCATCAAGCGCGCGGCCTTCGCCGGCTATGATTGGGGCGGCCGTGCTGCGTCGATCGGCGCGGCGCTGTGGCCCGAACGGTGCATCGGACTGGTCTGCACCAACGGCTACATGATCCAGGACATCGCGCATGCCATGGTGCCGGCACGGCCGGAGCGCGAGGTGCCGCTTTGGTATCAGTATTACTTCCAGCTCGAGCGGGGACGCGCGGGGCTTGCCGCCGACCGGCGCGGCATTGCGCGGATCCTGTGGTCGCAATGGTCACCGAGCTGGGCGTTCGACGATGCCTGCTTCGAGCGCACCGCTGTTGCGTTCGACAATCCCGATTATGTCGATGTGGTGATCCACAGCTATCGCCATCGCTACGGCGTCGTCGAAGGGGACCCGCAATACGCAGACATACAGCGGCGGCTCGGCGTATTGCCGGTGATTGCGGTGCCCACCATCACGCTCGACGGCGCCGATGACGGGGTGACTGCTGCGACCGACGGCAGTGCCAGCGCAGCCAGGTACACGGCCCGCCGCGCCTATCGCGTGATCCCGCGCGCCGGCCACAACCTGCCGCAGGAGCAGCCGGAGGCCTTTGCCGCGGCGGTGATGGAGGTGATGAAGGCGTAACGCGTCAGGCTTGGCCGGTCAGACTTGGGTGTCAGACTTGGCGCGGGCTGATCTTCCAGGCGATGGCAAGCGTCAGCAGCGTCAGAATGCCGCTGACGAGCGCAGCCACAGGGATCGTCAGCGCCAGTGCCGCGGTTGCAGCCCAGCCGATCGAGGAGAAGGCTTCCGCGAAGGTGGCGATGCGGGAGGAGGTCTGGCGCCGGCGGAACTGGCTGCGCTTGGCCTGCGCACGGAACCAGAGCTGGACCGCGGCGGCGGATGCGGTCGCGATGATGATCGCGATCGCCGTGACCGCGGCCTGCTGCGGCGAGGCGAATGTGAGTGCCAGCACCAGGGGCGCGAAGACGGCGGCGATGGCAATCAGGACGACCTCGATCTTGGCGCGGGTCACGCGTGATGGCGGCAGCGGTGCGGTCGCCACCAGATCGGGCGCGTCCTCGCCCGAGATGGTCAGCCACGCGAGCCCGCCGGCGAGCTGGCCTGCGGCCATGACGATGACAGGCGTGATCAGCACGATCGCGGTCGACGTGCCGGAGAAGCTTCGCCACAGCATCAGCGCGGGCGGCAGCAGATAGAGCATCTGCATCAGGCTCTGCGACAGCAGCCACGGATCGCGACGCAGCAGCAGGAATTCCTTGCGACGCAAGGCCTGCTGCCGAGAGCCGGACCGGAATGCGCGGGACCTCCCATGCGTGACCGCAGCCGGATTGGCGGCAACGCTTGCGACCGTGTCGGCAAATCGCGGCGCGAACACCGCCATCACGACACCGAGCAGCACGAGGCTTGCTGCGAGCAGCAGCATCATGATCTCGAGATCGCCGAGCGATGCGCGCGCCGGCCACCACAACGGGCTGTCGGGCGCGGGAGCAATTCGGGCCGCGGTATCCGAGGTCAGAAAGGCAAAGCGCGACAACGTGCCGTAGGACAGCACGGCGACGACCTGCAGGGCGATGACGAAGCCAGCGCCGATGACGGCGGAGACGATCTGCGCCACCAGCCGCGTCCGACTCGGCCCGATCACGCGAAACAGGAACGCGGTGACGGCGATCGCCGCGGCAGCCGCTGACAGCCCGATCGCAAGCACGACGCCGAAACCGGCGAGCCAACGCGGGCCGCCGAGATACACCAGCACGTCGATGAACGGCGTCGACAGCAGCAGCGCCATGCTGCTCACCGTCAGCGCGATCGCGGCGATCCGGATCGAAAAGATGTTGGTGAGCTTGGCCGGCGACGACATGATCAGATCGAGATCGGCGCGGGCATAAAACACGCGCGTCACCGACTCGATCGCCTGCGAGACCATCAGCGCCCAGGACAGGAAGATCGTCGCGGTCAGCACGATCAGCGAGGACGGATCGAGCGGAAACCTGACGTCGACATAGCGGGCGACCACGGCATAGGCCGGCAGATGCAGGATCGCCGCGAAGACCAACAGGCTGATGACGGCGCGATTGCGCCGCCGCCGGCCGCCGGTCATCATCGCCAGCCATTCTCGCCAGGCCAGGCGGAATTCGTGGCGCGCGAACCAGGTGAGATGGGCGGTCGAGCTCACGCGGCCGCCGCCTCGGTGTCGACCAGCGCGATGAACATGTCCTCGAGGGTGGTGTCGTTGCGGCCGTTCTGCTCGCGCAGCTCGCTGAGCGTGCCCTCGGCGATCAGCCTGCCGGACGCGATCACGCCGATCCGGTCGGCCATGCGCTCGGCGACTTCGAGAATATGGGTGGTCATGATCACGGTGCAGCCGGTGCGGACGCGCTCCTGCAGCAGCCCCTTGACGTGACGCGCCGACAGCGCGTCGAGGCCGGTCAGCGGTTCGTCGAGAATGATCAGGCGCGGATCGTGCACCAGCGCGCCGGCGAGCGCCACCTTCTGGCGCATGCCTTTGGAAAAACCTTCGCAGCGCTCGTTGACATGCGGCTCGAGCCCGAGCGAGATCAAGAGATTGCGTGCCGACTTCTCCGATGTGCGGGGATCGATGCCCCACAGGCCGGCGACGAATTCGAGATATTCCAGCGGGGTCAGCTTGTCGTAGATCATCGGCTCGTCGGACACCCAGGCCATGATCTGCTTGGCGGCGACCGGGTCGGCCAGCGCATCGATGCCGAGGATCGACACCGAGCCGGCATCGGGCCGCAATAGCCCGGCCACCATGCGCAGCGTCGTGGTCTTGCCGGCGCCGTTCGGACCGAGCAGCGCATAGAACTCGCCGACGTGGATGGTGAGATCGAGCGCGTCGACCGCCGGGCGGTCAAAACCCTTGGTTAACCCTCGCAGGGCCAGTGCGGACAGTTGCGATGTCATGATGTGGTGGCGATCCGGGAGTTCGCTCGTCGGTTGCGTGACCTTGGACAAAAACCGTTTCGGTGCAGTGAATCGCACGGGGCAAATCGAACGCGATATCCGTATTAGTCCGTGCTGCGGCATATCTCCGTAAATGTGATGATACAGCCGGATCACCGGTTTGTTGACAGGGATCGGGCGTTTTGGCTCAATCCGGGTGGACATAGGCGGCTTTCAGCGCTTCCGACACAAGGGCGTGAAGGCGGGATGCAACGAGCGATCGACAAGAATCGCCGGGCATCGGGGAGGGAACGATGCTGGACTTCGTTCAGCAGCTCGTCAGCGGCATCGCGCTCGGCTGCGTTTACGGCCTGATCGCGCTCGGCTTCGTGCTGGTCTACAAGGCAACCGAGGTCGTCAATTTCGCGCAAGGCGATTTGATGATGCTGGGCGGCTTTTTCGCCTTCACGTTCATCGGCATGCTCGGGCTGAATTACTGGGTCGGCTTCGCCGGCGCGGTGATCTGCATGGCGCTGTTCGGCATGCTGGCTGAGCGGGTCGTGGTACGGCCGATCCTCGGCTATCCGCAGTTCTCCATCATCATGGCGACGATCGGGCTCGGCTATTTTCTGCGCTCGGTGGCCGGCATGATCTGGGGCACCGACGACTTCAAGATCGAGACGCCGTTCAGCCAGGGCGTGCTGCGGATCGGCAGCCTGGTGCTCGCCTATGACAAATTGTCGGTGATCGCGGCAACGATCATCCTGTGCGCGCTGCTCTATCTGTTCTTCAACCGCACCACGCTCGGCACCGCGATGCGCGCCAGCTCCGAGAACATGCTGGCTGCCTATTACATGGGCATTCCGGTCAAGCGCGTGGTCTCGATCGTGTGGGCGATCTCGGCGGCGGTGGCGACCTGCGCCGGCGTGCTGCTGGCCCCGATCACCTTCATCCACTCCAATGTCGGCCTGGTGCTGGGGCTGAAGGCGTTTCCGGCCGCCGTGCTCGGCGGCTTCGGCTCGATCCCCGGCGCGGTGGTCGGCGGCGTGCTGATCGGTGTGATCGAGAGCATGGCCGGCTTCTACCTGCCGCAGGGATGGAAGGACGTCGCGCCCTACATCGTGCTGCTCGCGGTGCTGCTGCTCAAGCCCGAGGGCCTGTTCGGCCTTCACGTCCGTAAAAAGGTCTGAGGAGCGACATATGCGGTTTCTCTTCAAGACCGACTATGAAGACGACATCAGGCTGTTCCCGCATTCCGGCTACGTCTATTCCTACGGCCTGCTGCTCGCGGTGCTGCTGATCGCGCCCTATGTGCTGTCAAGCTACCTGATGAGCCAGCTCGTCTTCGTCTGCATCTATGCAACCGTCGGCGTCGGGCTGATGATCCTGACCGGCTTCACCGGACAGGCCTCGCTCGGCCATGCCGCGTTTCTGGCGATCGGCGCCTATACCGCGGCCTATCTGCAGCAATTCAACGTACCGTTTCCGGTCTACTTCCTCGCCGCGGGGCTGCTGACCGGCGTGGTCGGCGCGCTGGTCGGATTTCCGGCGCTGCGGCTGCAGGGCATCTATCTCGTGATCGCGACGATCTCGTTTGCCTTCATCGTCGAGGAAATCATGGCGCGCTGGGAGAGCGTGACCAACGGCAATGAGGGCATGCGGGTCAAGGCCATGCAGCTGCTCGGCACCACGGTGTCGCGCGACGGCCCGACGTTCTATTATCTCTGTCTTGCGGTGCTGGTGCTGACCATCGTCGGCACGCTCAACCTGCTGCGCTCGCCGACCGGACGCGCCTTTGTCGCGATCCGCGACAGCGAGACCGCGGCGCGCAGCATGGGCATCAACGTCGCGCTCTACAAGGTGAAGTCGTTCGCGATCTCGGCTGGTATCACCGGCTTTGCCGGCGTGCTGTTCGCCCACAAGCTCTCCTTCATCTCGCCCGAGATGTTCACGTTGCAGCTCTCGATCGAGTTCATCATCGTGATCCTGATCGGCGGCACGTTCAGCCTGCACGGCGCGGTGCTGGGCGCGATCTTCCTGGTCATGATCGATCCGTTCCTGACCTACCTGAAGGACGACATGCCCGGCGTGATCGCAGGCGCCGCGGCAACGCTCGGCGCCGGCACCGAGCGCGCCGGCCACATCCAGGATGCGGTCGCGGCCTTTGCCTCCGCCAACGGGCTGAAGGGCGCGATCTACGGCGTCATCATCGTGCTGTTCGTGCTGTTCGAGCCGCTCGGGCTCTATGGCCGCTGGCTCAAGATCAAGCTCTTCTTCCAGCTGTTCCCGCTGTACAAGCGCGCGACCTTCAAGCGGCAGAAGATCTATGTGAAATCGGAGCGGAACAGATGAGCTATTTCCGCGCCGAGAACCTGTCGCTGCATTTCGGTGGCCTCAAGGCGGTCGATGCCGTCAGCTTCGCGGTCGAGAAGGGCGAGATCCTCTCGATCATCGGGCCGAACGGCGCCGGCAAGAGCTCGATCTTCAACCTGATCTCGCGGATCTATCCGCCGACCTCCGGCAAGATCTTCTTCGAGGATCAGGACATCACCCAGCAGCCTGCGTACGACATCGCGAAACTCGGCATCGCGCGCACCTTCCAGAACATCGAGCTGTTCGAGAACGCGACCGTGCTGAGCAATCTCTTGGTCGGGCGCCACCGCCATTCCACCACCCGGCTCTGGCAGGAGCTGTTGTTCCTGCCGAGCGTCCGCGCCGGTGAGAAGGCGCATCGCCGCCGGGTCGAGCAGGTGATCGAATTCCTCGATCTCGAGCCCTACCGAGACAAGCTGATCTCGGGCCTGCCTTACGGGGTGCGCAAGGTGATCGAACTGGCGCGCGCGCTGTGCTCGGAGCCGAAGCTGATCCTGCTCGACGAGCCGTCATCCGGCCTCAATGTCGAGGAGACCGACGACATGTCGTTCTGGATCCGCGACATGAAGAGCGAGCTCGGCATCACCGTGCTGATGGTCGAGCACGACATGACGCTGGTCAACCGCGTTTCCGACCGCGTGATTGCGCTGAATTACGGCCGCGTGCTGGCGATGGGCTCGCCGTCCGAAGTGCAGCACCATCCCGACGTCGTTGCAGCCTATCTCGGCGCATGAGGATGATGCCATGAGCACATCGGACATCATCCTCAAGCTTTCCAACATCGAGAGCTACTACGGGCCGATCATGGCGATCCGCGGCATCAGCCTCGAGGTGCCGCGCGGCCAGATCGTGACGCTGCTCGGCGCCAACGGCGCCGGCAAGACCACGGTGCTGAAGACGATCTCCGGCATCCTCGATCCGCAGAAGGGCTCGATCGAATTCCTCGGCAAGCCGATCCAGCGCATGGAGGCCGACCGGATCGTGCGGCTCGGCCTCAGCCATGTGCCGGAGGGGCGCGAAGTGTTTCCGTTCCTGTCGGTGCGCGAGAACCTGATGATGGGCGCCTATCTGCGCAACGACCGCGACGGTGTGGCGCAGGACCTCGAGCGCGTCTACGGCTATTTTCCACGGCTGAAGGAGCGGCTCGGCCAGCCGGCTGGACAGCTTTCGGGCGGCGAGCAGCAGATGCTGGCGATCGGGCGCGCGCTGATGAACCGGCCGACGCTGCTGCTGCTGGACGAGCCGTCGCTTGGGCTGTCGCCGATCCTGGTGAAGGAGATCTTCACCATCATCCGCCGCGTCAACGAGGAGCAGGGCATGTCGATCCTGCTGGTCGAGCAGAATGCCAAGATCGCGCTGGAGACGGCGCATTACGGCTATGTGCTGGAGATCGGCCGGGTCGTCATGAACGACACCTGTGAGCGGCTGCTCAATTCACCCGATATCCAGGAGTTCTATCTCGGCGCCAAGGAAGCGGGCGCACGGGGCGAGCGGCGCTGGAAGAAAAAGAAGACCTGGCGCTAGGGAAGACTTGGCGTTGAAGGCCCGGCGCTGAGGGAGATTTGGTGCTGACTAAAGTTGGTTTGGCACTGAGAGCGAGTTGGAGCTAGATTTCGGGCCTGTTTCGCCAACAAGACCGGCACCCGAGCCGGCGCGCGAAGCAGGCGGCAGAGGAGGAGCGCGCATGGCAGGACCAGCGGTGCTGACGGTCGCCGACACGATCGCGAGGAGCTTTCTGCTCGCGGTGCAAACGCGTGGCGACAGGCCCGCGATCCGCGAGAAGAAGTTCGGCATCTGGCAGCCGACCAGCTGGCGCGAATGGCTGCAGATCTCCAAGGACATCGCCTTCGCCCTGCATGCGACCGGCTTCCGCCCCGGCGACGTCGCCTCGATCATCGCCAACGCGGTGCCGGAATGGGTCTATGCCGACATGGGCATCCTGTGCGCCGGCGGCGTCTCCTCCGGCATCTATCCGACCGATTCGGCGGCGCAGGTCGAATACCTCGTCAACGATTCCCGCACCCGGGTGATCTTCGTCGAGGACGAGGAGCAGCTCGACAAGGTGCTGACCTGCCGGTCGCGCTGTCCGACCTTGGAAAAGGTCGTCGTGTTCGACATGGAGGGCCTCTCCGGCTTCTCCGATCCGATGGTGCTGTCGCTCGCCGAATTCACGGCGCTCGGCCGCAATCATGCGCAGGGCAACGACGCCCTGTGGGATGAAATGACCGGCAGCCGCACCGCCTCCGATCTCGCGATCCTGGTCTATACGTCGGGTACCACGGGCCCGCCCAAGGGCGCGATGCACTCCAACCGCAGCGTGACGCACCAGATGCGCCACGCCAACGATCTCTACCCCTCGACCGACAGCGAGGAGCGGCTGGTGTTCCTGCCGCTCTGCCATGTCGCCGAGCGGGTCGGCGGCTATTACATCTCGCTCGCGCTCGGCTCGGTGATGAATTTTGCCGAGAGCCCGGAGACCGTGCCGGACAATCTGCGCGAGGTGCAGCCGACCGCATTCCTCGCGGTGCCGCGGATCTGGGAGAAGTTCTATTCC
>NZ_JASGSR010000165.1:0-14095 GCF_040446015.1 Bradyrhizobium sp. INPA03-11B | reverse complement strand
GGGCCAGGATCGCCTGACCGTAGAGGACCTCGATGTTGTCGACGTCGAGAAATTGAGACGCGGTCATGGCGATCCCTCAGGCGACGTCAGTTGGTCGCGTCGCGCGGCGTGATGCCCTTTTCCCGGGCATAGGCGGCGGCACGCTCGTAGATCAGCGGCAGCAACAGGTCCCGATCGGACTTCACCCAGCCGTTCGACACCACGTTCCACTTCTCGCCGTCCCACTGCAGCACCTTGCCGGCACCTCCGCCCTCGTGGTCCTTGGCCGAAAGCTTCAGCGGCTGCTGCAGGCCTGTGGCGCCGATTTCCGCGAGACGCTTCTCGGAGAGGTCGAGATGCTCGAGACCCCACTGCGCCTCCTCGCCATTGATCGGCCGCACGCCGAAATGTGCCTGCGCGGTCCGGATCGCCTCGACCGCGACGATCGCCTCGTCGACGCCGGAATTGTAGTAGACCGAACCAAAGCTCTTGGGATCCTTGAGATCGCTCAGCCCCTTGTCGAGGATGTACTTCTTGAGCTTCTGATGGATCTCGAAATTGGCACCCGCAGGGAATGGCGTAATCGCCAGATAGCCCTTGCCGACCGCGCCGGCAGGACGGACGTCTTCCTCGGAGCCTGACCAGATGCCGCCGATGATATGATCCACCGGGAAGCCCACTTTGGCGGCGGTCTTGATTGCGACCGGCGTCATGACGCCCCAGCCGCGCAAGAACACCCAGTCGGGCTTGAGCTGGCGAATCTTGGCCCATTGCGCCGACTGCTCATTGCCAGGGTGCGGCACCGGAATCTGGATGTCCTCGAAGCCGTAGGTCTTGGCAAGATGGGCAAGCGGGACCTGGGTTTCCTTGCCGTAAGGTGAATCGTGATAGACGGTCGCGATCTTGAGACCCTTCAGCTTGTCCTTGCCGCCGAGCTTCTCCGCGATGAAATTGACCGCCGACGAGGCTTCGCTCCAGAAGCTGAAGACGACGGGGAAACTGTAGGGGAAGACGCGCCCGTCGATAGCCTCCGTCCGGCCATACGCGATCGTGACCAGCGGAATCTTGTCGGCCACCGATTTCTCGGTCAGCGCCTTCGATATCGGATCGCCGTGCGGCAGGAAGATCGGAACTGGCGATCCGTTCTTGCCAGCCTTCACCCGTTCATAGCATTCGACGCCCTTCTCGACTTCCCAATTGGTCTCGCACTCGTCCCAGACGAGCTGGATTCCGTTGATTCCGCCTTCCACCTCGTTGATGTAACGGAAATAGTCGATCTCACCGGCCCAGACCGGGATGCCACTCGACGCATAGGCCCCGACCCGGAAAGTCGCGAGCGGGAAGTATTGCGTTTTTGCCTCCTCTGCCGAGGCACTGGTACCGACGGCGGCCGACAAAGCGAGCGCCGCCAGTCCGACTGCCTTGCTCATGATCCGCTTCTGTTTCCACAAAGACATCTGCTTACCCTCCATTTGACTGCAGAATTCTCGTTCGATCGTGCGCGCGGCTCACACCCACGCCCGACACGTTTCGTCGTTTGCTAACGGTTGATCCGCGAGACCAGCTGCGTCCACGCTCGCGACAGCAATGCGGCAAGGCCCCGCGGCTCCTTGATCAGGAACCAGACGATCAACGCACCGAACAGCGCCTTCTGAAAGTTCTCGAGCTGTCCCGGATCGACCGCACCACCGAACACCCCGCTCCCGAGATGATCGAGCAGGATCGGCAGGAAGATCATGAAGGCGGCGCCGAGAAAATTGCCACGGATGCTGCCCATGCCGCCGATGATGATCGCGAACATGATCTGGAACGAACGATCCAGGTTGAAGCTGCGTGCATCGACGGTGCCAAGATAGGCAAAGGCCCAGAGCGCGCCCGCAATTCCGATCACCAGCGAGCTCACGAAGAACGCCTTCAGCTTTCCGGCGGATACGGGAATGCCGATCACCGAAGCCGCGGTGTCCATGTCGCGGATCGCCATCCAGGTCCGGCCGGTCTGGCTGCGAACCAGCCGTGTCGCGACGACCGTCACCACCACGACGGTGGCGAGGGTCAGGAGATAGCGACCGGTCGGGTTCGAGAGATCATGGCCGAAGATCGCGAGCCGCGGCGCCGAGATCGAGCTCGAGGTCGAGTAATTCGAGAACCAGCCATATTGATTGAACAGCCATTCCAGCAGGAACTGAGTCGCCAGAGTCGATGCGACGAGGTAGAAGCCCTTGATCCGCAGGCTCGGCAGCCCCGCGACGACCCCCACAAGCCCGGAAATGATGCCCCCGAGCAGCAGGTTGACCGGCAGCGGCAGCTCCGGCAGCCGCAGCAGCAGATTGTAGGTCGCATACGCGCCGACCGACATGAACCCGCCACTGCCGAGCGAGGCCTGTCCCGCATAGCCCATCAGCAGGTTCAGCCCCAGCGCCGTGAGTGACATGATCAGAAATGGGATCAGGACGGCATTGAGCCAGTAGTCGTTTGCTACCAGCGGAATGCCGGCGAGCGCGGCGAGCAGCACCCCGACCGATCTGGCACGCAGCCGATCGCGTGTGCCCTGCGCGGTCTCGCGCGACGGGTTGAACCCTTCGATGGCTTCCGTGCCGATCGTCGACATGCGTCAAATCCTTTCGATCGGCGCTTCGCCGAACAGGCCAGCCGGCCGGACCAGGAGAAAGGCGACCGCCAGCACATAGGAAAACCAGGTCGAGACACTGCCGCCCAACAGGCTTCCGAGATAGATTTCCGCCAGGCTGTCGCCCGCACCGACGATCAGGCCGCCGACGATCGCGCCCGTGATCGAGGTAAACCCGCCGATGATGAGCACCGGCAGCGCCTTCAGCACCACGAGCGTAAGCGCGAACTGAACCCCTTGGCGTGCGCCCCACAGCAGACCCGCAACCAGCGACACGAAGCCGGCGACACCCCAAACGATCTGCCACAGGGTTTGCAACCGGATCCCGATCGAGAGTGCAGCCTGCGGATCATCGGCGATCGCTCGCAGCGCGATCCCGACGCGGGTCTTGTTGAAGAAGATCGAGAGCGCGACCACGAGAATCCCGGCGGTGCCTGCTGCGACGAGGTCGAACTGGCTGACCTGAACCCCGCCGATCTCGATCGGCGTATCGACGATGCCGAGATCGAGCTCATGCACGCTCGCGCCCATCACGATCTGTGCGAGGCCCTCGATCACGAAGGACACTCCGAGCGTCGCCATGAACAGGGTGATCTGCGGGCGATTAACCAGCGGCCGCAAGACGACGCGCTCGACGGCGATCGCGATCAGCACCATGACCGCCAGCGTGATCGGCGCGGCCAGCCAGAAGTCAATTCCCTTGTCGCGCAGCGTCACGAAGGTGAGTGCCGCACACAGCACCATCGACCCCTGCGCGAAGTTGAAAACCCCGGAGGCCTTGAAGACCAGCACGAATCCGATTGCAACCAGCGAGTACATGACGCCCGCGAGCAGGCCGCCGACAAGTGTCTCTATGAAGAAGCTCATCTGGACCTCAATGTGCCGTGCCGAGATAGGCGGCGATCACATCCGGATTCCTGCGCACCTCCTCTGGAGAGCCGTCGCCGACCTTGCGGCCATAGTCGAGCACGACCACGTGATGCGAGAGCCCCATCACGACGCTCATGTCGTGCTCGATGAGCACGATGGTGGTTCCGAGGCTCGCATTGGTCTCCAGGATCAAGCGGCTCATCTCGTGCTTCTCGTCCTGGTTCATTCCGGCCATCGGCTCGTCCAGCAGCAGCAGGCTCGGGCGGCCGACCAGTGCGCGCGCGAGATCGACCCGTTTCTGAACGCCATAGGGAAGCGTCGTCACCACCGTGTCGCGATGCCTCGTGAGGTCCAGAAACGCGATGATCTCGTCCGCCCGGCGGCTGAATTCGCGGGTCTCGCGCCGATCCCGGCCTGCTCCGAAGGCGTGCTCGAGGAGCGTCGTTCGGGAATGTCGGATCAGTCCGGCCAGCACATTGTCGAGAACGCTGAGATGACGGAACAGCGCGTTATGCTGGAAAGTCCGACCCACGCCCAGATGCGCAGCATTCGCCGGGCGAACCCGGATGAACTGTTCGCCATTGAACGTGACGCTGCCGCTGTCGGCCCGATACACCCCGTTGATGATGTTGAGCAGCGAGCTTTTCCCGGCCCCGTTCGGACCGATCAGCGCGCAGATCTCGCCACGCGCGACCTCGAAGCTCAGCGCGTTGAGCGCCTTGATGCCCTTAAACGACAGGGATACGTCGCGCAGCAGCAGAATCGGTCCGGACATCGCGCCTCAGGCCTCGACCGGCTGTCGCCCGGCCGCGCCGGCCACCTGGGCGGCACGGCGCTTGACCGCTTCGATGTCGCGATAGGCCGCGGCCGGATGGTTCGATGGCAGATAAGGCCCGTCGCCGAACAGCTTCTCGCGCAGCGTACCCGGACGGTAGCCTGTCAGATAGACGCCGCGCTTCTGCAGCTCCGGCACCAGCAAGTTGACGACGTCCTCGAAGGTCTCCGGCGTCACCGCATAGGCGAGGTTGAAGCCGTCGACGTCGGTCTCCTCCACCCAGTCCTGCAGGATGTCGGCAATCGTCGGCGGCGAGCCGACGAACACCGGACCGAGGCCACCAATGCCGCCCCAGCGCGCCAGTTCCTCGATGGTCCATGACTTGCTGCCGCTGGCGAGATGATCGACGACGGATACGATCGCGTTGGTCTCGACTTTCTTGACCAGATCGGTCGGCGCATACTGCCCGAAATCGATACCGCTCCAGCCGGACATGAACACCAGCGCGCCGTCATAGGAAGCGTATTGCTGATACTCCCTGAATTTCGCCTCCGCCTTGGCGTCGGTTTCGTCGACAATCACCGTGACCAGGTTGTAGGTGAGGACTTTGCGCGGATCGCGGCCAGCTTCGGCCGCCTGCCGCCGCACCTCGGCTACATAGGATTTCAGGACCTGTTTGATCGGAGCGGCGACAAAGACGCATTCGGCATGCTGGGACGCGAAGGCCTTGCCGGGTCCCGACGCGCCCGCCTGGTAGAGGACCGGCGTCCGCTGCGGCGACGGCTCGCAAAGATGATAGCCCGGCACGTCGAAGTATTTACCTTTGTGTCCTACCTCGTGAACCTTCGACGGATCGGTGAATATCCGCTTCCCGGCGTCGCGTAGGACGGCGTCCTCCTCCCAACTTCCTTCGAGCAGCTTGTAGAGGACCTCGACATACTCGGTCGCCACTTCGTACCGATTGTCGTGGCGGCGCAGCCCACCCTGCCCAATATTCTTCGCCCCACTCTCCAGATACGATGTGACGATGTTCCAGCCGACGCGCCCCTTGCTGTGGTGATCAGCAGTGGAGAGCCTGCGGGCGAACGTGTAGGGATGCTCGAATGACGTCGATGCGGTGATGCCGATGCCGAGATGCTCGGTTGCGAGCGCGATCGGCGCCACCAGCTGCAAGGGATCGTTGACCGGGATTTGCGCCGCCTGCTCGAGCGCATGGAACGGCGAGTTCTTGTAAACGTCATAGTAGCCGATGACGTCGGCGATGAAGATGCCGTCGAATATCCCGCGCTCGAGTGTTCGCCCGAGATCCTGCCAGTAGTCTAGGTCTTTGTACTTGTAGGAGCGATCCCGCGGGTGTGCCCAGACACCCGGGGACTGATGGCCGACACAATTCATGTCGAACGCATTGAACCGAATCTGTCGCGCCATTCACGTCTCTCCGTTGCATCGCATATTGCGACGTTCCTGCATCCTCGTCGCAGCCATCTCGCCACAACGGGCGATCGATGGTCCATCGCGTTTATCGGCGTTTTTCGATGCGCATCTTTCGCTACGGCTCTTTGCGAGGCGAGAAACTTTCTCTCGTCGCGCTCGTATTTATTATCAACGAACGCCGTCATGCAGCGCGCTCGACGAACATCACGACAACAACTCGCTTCGATACGATCGACTCTCGATACGATCCGCCGCATCCAGGCTCGTTTCGGAGAACACTCCTTTCGAATTGACTCTCCTCGCGTTCATCCCGGCTGCTCTTCAACGGAGATTTGCGTGATGCCACTACCCATTCAGACAGCATGATGCGCGGCAGAAATTTTCTTCGTACGACACGCCGCTCCGAACGTTCGTCTTCGATCCTGCGGAAATACAGTCTGGCCCTCAGCGGAGAGCCGACTATGCTTCGAGGCCACAGCATTGATCTCAAGACGAACGGAAGCGGCACCATGACCATTCACGTTGCGAGTCCCACCAAAAGCGATGACGAACTGCAAACGCGATTCGCTCCAATCTTCGAGAAGATCGCGGCAGGTGCGGTGGCGCGCGAACGGAGCCGCACGCTCCCGTTCGACGAAATCCAACTACTGAAGGAGGCAGGCTTCGGCGCCCTCCGTGTACCGCTCGAGTTTGGCGGTCTCGGCGCAACGCCCCGTCAGACCTTCGACCTCCTCATCGGGCTTGCGGTCGCCGATTCCAACCTGCCCCAGGCCTTGAGGGCTCACTTCAACCTGGTCGAGGACTTGCGGCTGAACAAGGATGAGACGGTCAAGGCGCGGTGGCTCAAAACCATCGCCAACGGCGCGCTGTTCGGCGTCGCAGTGACTGAACCCAGCGTTGGCGCGGTCGATCGCTACCGGACCGCCGTGACGTCGGAGGGAACCGCGCTGCGGCTCAATGGCACAAAGTATTATACGACTGGCACCCTCTATGCAGATCATCTAATCGTGGCGGCCGATCACGATGGCAAGCGAGTTACAGTTCTTGTCGACACCAGCCAACCTGGCGTCGACGTTCATGACGACTGGGATGGCTTCGGGCAGAGACTAACAGCGAGCGGCACGGCCGAATTCAAGGATGTAACGGTCCTTCCGGACCGCATTGTCGGCCCGGGCTATGGAACGGAAGGCCGCATCTTCGGAACCGCTCATGTTCAGTTGATCCTGCTCGCGACCCTCGCAGGAATCGCAAAACGCGCCGCCATCGATACGACCGAATGGATCAAGGCGCGAACTCGCACCTTTTCCCACGCTGTCGCTGACCTGCCACGGAATGATCCCCTTGTGCAGCAGGTCATCGGGCAGCTGTTCAGCGCGGCATTCGGCGCACGAGCGACAGTCCTCGCCGCGGTCGACGAGCTCGCGCGGACTCTTGACGGTCGCCACCAAGACCCTCAGCAGCTCGACGCCTCGGAGCTCGCGGCAGCCGAGGCACAGGTGGTCGTCATCAAGCTGGTTCTCGACGCTGTGACTGCACTTTTCGAGGTCGGCGGAGCCTCTCTCAGTTCCGAGAAGCTCGCGATCGATCGGCACTGGCGCAATGCGCGCACCATCGCCTCCCACAATCCCGCGATCTTCAAGCTTCGCGCCATCGGTGCACATGAATTGAATGGCGAGAACCTGCCATATGCTTGGAGTGCCGGCGTCCGTCGGGCTGGGCAACACATCGGCTAATAGATCACGCTCTCTACGACTTTACGCGTTGAGACGCGTGCGTGAGCCGCGCGCGACCTCGGGTCTCGCTTCTCAGCATAGCAATTCTTTCCTCGGGAGAGCCACGTGCCAAACACCAAACGGAAAGTCGCCATCGTGGGAGCGGGTCTCGCCGGGACCACAGCCGGGCTTGGCCTCGTCAACGCGGGATTTGACGTCACCATCTACAGCGATCGAGACCGCGCATCGTTGCGCGACGATATGCCCCCGACGGGGACCGCCGTCTACTTCGGAAAATCCCTCGAATACGATGCGGAGATTATTGAGAACCTCTACGATGTCGGAACCAGCACCGGGATGAGCGTTCGGATCTTCTCCGGCAGCGGAGAAACCCGAACGCCGGTCGTGGAGTTCGACCGCCCGTTCAACTATCGAGCTCAGGCGGTCGATACGCGGTTGCGTGCCGACGATCGGCTGGGTCGTTTCTTGGCGCGAGGGGGCCAATTCGTCGTGCGTACGGTCACGCCGGACGATCTGGACGCAATTGCCGCGCAGGTCGATCTCACGCTGGTTGCGACGGGCAAAGGCGGTTTGTCCTTGCTGTTCCCGGCTGACCCCGATCGCACTGTCTACGCGGAGCCGCAGCGGCAGCTGCTGCTCGCAACCTTCAAGGGGCTGAATAGCGCCGATCATCAGTTCGCCTATCGCAGTTCGGACGGCGCCAGGCACAACTGGTTCACCATCCACGCCGAGTTCGGCGAGACCTTTTTCGGCCCATATCTGCACAAGGATCTCGGTGCCACACGGGCCTTCATCGGCTTCGCCAAGCCCGGCAGCCCGTGGGTCGACTTGTTCAAATCCGCGACCGATACCCAAAGCGCTCGCGACGCCGTGGTAAAGCTATTTGCGGCATACTTCCCGGAAGATCTGGCGTTGGTCGAGCAGCTCGAGCCTCTGCATGAGGATCCGCACTCCTGGTTCCTCGGCGCAGTCACGCCCACCGTTCGACGTGCTGTTGCCCGCACGAAAAATGGACACCCTGTTGCCGCGATCGGCGATGCCGCGGTTTCCTTTGATCCGATTGGCGGTCAGGGAGCGCAAAATGCAGTGGTTCAATCCGTACTGCTGATAAGGGCGCTCAGGGAGCACAAGGGCAAGATCACGTACGAGTGGCTGCGGGATCAATTCAATACGCACTGGGACCATCGCGCCGGGGCCGCAACGGAAGTGACCCGACTGTTCCTGGGTGACGAGAAATATGCTGCGCATGCCGAACTACTGTTCCCAGCCGCCGCAGTCAACGCAAAGATTGGAAGCGCGTTCTTCGATTTTCTCTCAGAGCCACGGCCACTGCTTGGGATCCAAACTCGAGAACAGATAGGTAAGTTCATTTCGGATCTAGCGGGCGAGACGACCGAGACTGTCCTGGCGAGATTCAAGGCCCCAAAGCAATTTGCGCAAGCTAAGGCCGGCGAGCGTTCGCTTGTCTCGACATGAGCGTACTGCATTGCCTCGCATGCATCGGAGTGCTTGGCGACAGATGAATCGCGCGATCTTTTCCGCAGGCGTGCTTCCTCTTCGCCAAGCTGGCGCGGCCATATTGTGGGTTTATGGCGCGCGCGGCGGGCGATCGCATTTGCCGCGATTTCAATGTTTTACGGGGATGGACAAAGAGTTTGGGTGCGTTTGCGGCCTATAGGTGCTCTCGAAGGCGCCCGCCAGCAGAAACCAGGCGGGCGTGGTCGTCCGCCTATTTTCGGTTCTGGACCTTTCTTAGAAGGTCCGGCTGGGAACCCCAGCGGCCGCGCCTCACGGTCAGGCGCTACTCGGCACCTCAAGCATTCCGACGGCGCGCTCCAATCAGAACGAAAATCAGTGTTGCGGGACGGCTTCCACCGTTCCGCCAAGCGTGGCGCGTACCGTTCTGCACGACGATGTCGCCCGGCTTGAGCGCAATGGCCTTCCCATCGTCGAGTTCGAGTGTGATCTCGCCTTCCATTAGGATGCCGTAGTCTACGGTGTCGGTCGTGTGCATCCCCGGACTTTCCGGCTCGAACCGCTCCGCAAGTCCTGGCAGCCGGGACATGTATTCAGCGCCCGCGGCGGCCGGGTCGAAGTCAGACGCCATCATCACAGAATCGGGTGGAAAGGTGACCCTCATCAGCCTCGTCTCCCCGGCGTCCGGCAGCACCGTCCTTCCGCCGGCTGCGACATTGCTCCCATCCCATGGCACCGATGGAGTCGCCAACGTGCCCCAGATCAGTGTGGGATCGAAGCCGGGTACTGATGCGAACGGCTTCGCGGGAATCGACTCGTCTAGTCCGACGGAAGACTTTCCGTTCTGATGAGCAGTAACGATCAGACGTGCCATTTTTTATCTCCCGCCTATTCGTGGACGATCACAACGTTGGTGAAGCCACCATCCCTTTGATCGACCGCTTCGAGTGCTTTGGAGATGTCTCGCAGCGGATATCGTTGGTGTTCGAAGACGGAGAGATCCAAGGTCCCTGCGGCGGCCATCTCGACCATGTCCTGCCCTTCGGCGACATCGAACCACAAGGAGCCGATGACGCTGATCTGGAAGCACATGAGCCTGAACATTTCCAACGGGAGGGGCTCGGCCATCCCACCTATGTCGACCATCCGTCCCCCGCGTCTCAGCGCGTTGATACCGGCCAGCGATGTCGAACTGGGCGCGCCAGGTCCCACGGCGTCGATGAATATGTCGGCTCCTAGGCCGTCAGTGTGCTCGCGTACCCACTCATCCAGCGGACGGTCGCCGGCCGACATCACGTGAATCCGGGACGGCGCAATCGCCCGCAAGCGTTCGAGAAGCTTCTTGTCGCGTGCTACGCCGAAGATCTTTGTCACACCCATGCCCAGCGCGAGGATCACGGCGCCTAATCCGAGGGTTCCAGTTGCGCCGCTAACGATGACGCTCGTTCCAGCGCAAGCCCCCGCCTTCCGCAGAGCCGAATACGCAGTTCCGAGATATCCGAGGCGGGCGGCCGCGTCATACGACACGGACGCGGGAAGTTTCACCAACGACGACGCCGGCGCTGTCATGTACTCCGCGAAGCCCGCGTACGGGTAATCGACGAACACCTGGCTCGAACGCGGACCGAAGCCGAAGTAGCCGAGAAAAGTGTATGCGTCGCAGTTGATCGGCTGGCCGCAGCGGCAAGCGTGGCAGGACCCGCAGGACGTGCCGGGATTGACGTATACCCGGTCGCCGCTCTTGATCGACTTGACCTGGCTGCCGACCTCGACCACCTCTCCGGAGGCATCCAAGCCGTAGATTGCGGGCAACGGCGGGAGCGGCAAGAAGGGAAACCATTCCGCGTAGTGCGCCATGACGTTCTTCATATTCGGGATGATCCCGCAGGCCTTCACTTTGATCAAGACGTCGTTAGGGCGTGGCTTCGGAACGGCGATTTCATCGATCGAGAATGCGGTGCCCACCTGGTGCAGGCGAGCGGCTTTCATAGTGGTCATGGAATTCCTCCTTGAAGCAGTTGCAAAAACGCAATGCGGCGCCCAACGCCGAACCGGAGTGCTTGGCGCGCGTGAGTCGCTTGTTGATGCGGATGTTCGAGCTGGTCACCGGAGGAGCCGATGACTGTTCCTCGTCAACTGGTTTCAGTTTTGCTGATGATCATCGGTTTCCTCCATGCGCTCTTCGGCGCTTTTTTGATTGGGCCGATTATCGAGGGGCCCATCCTCAGTCACAACGCTTTCATGACAACTGTTCGCGGTGCGAACATGCAAGAGGTTGCTCAATACGTTGCGCGGCCGCCCGAGAGGTCGAATACCGCGCCGGTGCTGAACGAGCACTCCTCGCTCGCGAGCCAGCAGACGAGCGAAGTAGCCTCCTCGGTCGTGCCGAACCGTCCGAGTGGAATCTTCGACAGCATGAACTCGATGTGCTGAGGCGTCATCTGATCGAACAGAGGCGTCTTGATCGCCGCCGGTGTGATGCAGTTGACGCGGATGCCGGTCGCGGCGGTCTCTTTGCCGAGCGACTTAGTGAGCGCGATCACAGCTGCCTTTGAGGCGCTATAGGCCGACGCGTTCGGATTGCCTTCCTTCCCCGCCACGGAAGCGACGTTGACGATGCGGCCGTAGCCGCCCCCATCCATCATCGCCCGGACGGCAGCGCGGTTGCAGTAGAAGGAGCCGTTGACGTTGACGTCGAATACCTTGCGCCAATCCTCACCCGAGTAGTCCTTCACGGCGCGGTTCGGTCCCGTGATGCCTGCGCTGGCGACCAGAATGTCGAGCCGACCGCCGAGTGCGTCCACACTCCGCCGCATCGCGGCGTGGACGGCATCTTCCGACACGATGTCGATCGCTTGCGTGTCTGAAACGCCCGCCTCGGCCGCCGCAGAGTCGAGGGCGGCGGCGTTCAAGTCCCACATCGAAACGCGAGCCCCTTCCGCCGACAGGCGACGCGCCACGTCGCGACCGATCCCGGAAGCGGCGCCGGTCACGACGGCCGCCCGCCCCTCGAACCTCCTGCTGAAGACAGTCATAGCTGGCGCTCCAGAGCCGCCGACCATTCACGGACTTGCTGCCGCTGGCTACCTAGCCCCTCGATGCCCAGCGTCATGACGTCGCCCGGCTTCAGATAGACCGGGTCAGGCTTCTTTCCCATGCCTACCCCGGGCGGCGTTCCGGTCGCAATGATGTCGCCGGGCAGCAGCGTCATGAAGCGGCTGACGTAGCTGACGATCTCGGCGCAGCCAAAAATCATCGTCCGCGTGTTGCCCTGCTGCATGCGCTGTCCGTTGACGTCGAGCCAGAGGTCGAGCGCCTGCGGATCGGAGATCTCGTCCGTCGTCACCAACCACGGACCGACCGGCCCGAAGCTGTCACAGCCCTTCCCCTTGTCCCACGTGCCGCCTCGTTCCAGCTGGTACTCGCGCTCGCTGACGTCGTTCACGACGCAATAGCCGGCGACGTGAGCCAGAGCGTCGGCACACTCGACGTAGGAGACTCGTGTGCCGATGACGATGCCGAGTTCGACCTCCCAGTCCGACTTCTTCGATCCCTTCGGCGTGACGACGGGGTCGTTCGGACCGCTGAGCGAAGTGATCGCCTTTTGGAAGACGATCGGCTCCGAAGGCAGCGGCAGGTTCGCCTCCGCCGCATGGTCGGCGTAGTTGAGACCGATCGCTATGAACTTGCCGACAACCGCAATGGGCACGCCCAGTCGGGGCTCGCCGGCGACAAGCGGCAGCTTCGACGGGGAGAGTGCTTTGATCTTTTCCAGTGCTGAACGCGACAGGTTGTTGGGCGTAATGTCGGCGACGACATCCGACAAATCGCGCAGTCGGCCTTGATCGTCGACGAGCCCCGGCTTTTCGGCGCCGGGATTGCCAAATCGGACGAGCTTCATGTTGTCGTTCCCTTATGGCGAGTGGCTAGGCGACGCGCGGAGACGGTGCCCAGGCCGGCAATGTTGGCCTCGAACGCGTCTCCGGGGTTCACCGCTACCATCGGACCGAGAGCGCCGGAGAGAACGACGTCGCCGGCGCGCAGCGGCCGCTTGCGACGGGCTAATTCGCCAGCGAGCCAGGCCATCGCGTTGAGCGGATTGCCGAGGCAGGCGGCGCCGGTCCCCTTCGAGACGACTTCATCTTTCCTGGTCATCTGCATCTGGAGGGCACGGAGGTCCAAGCCATCCAACTGCCGGACTGGCCCTCCCAGGACGAAGAGGCCCGATGATGCGTTGTCGGCGACAGTATCGACGATCCCGATGTCCCAATTTGTGATACGGCTGCCGACGATCTCGAGCGCGGGCATCGCGTAGGCCACGGCCCGCACGACATCGGCCACCGTAGGTGTTTCGACCTCGACATCTCGATCGAGTAGAAATGCTACCTCGGCCTCGATCTTCGGCTGAAGCACCCGCCCGGCAGCGACCGGCTCATCTTCGCCCACAATCATGTCGGCGAAGAGGACCCCGAAGTCTGGGCGATCGACGCCAAGCTGCTTCTGCACGGCGCGGGAGGTCAGTCCGATCTTGCTCCCGACCACGCGCCGGCCCTCTTTCTCCCAGTGAGCGGTGTTCTCTTGCTGGATGGCGTAGGCCGCGTCGACGTCGAGGTCTGCCAATTGCGGCCGAACGGGCGCGATCGGGGTACCCGCGTAAGCGGCACGTATCTGGGCGGCGAGTTCGCCGTGCTTGGTTTGCTGGCTCATCTGAACGATCCTTATTTGCCGGTCCGGAGGAATTCGATGTGAAGCCGGTTGAACTGCTCCGCGTCCTCGAACTGGGGCCAGTGGCCGCAGCGGTTCATGACCACGAATTTCGAGCCCGGAATCATGTCCGCGATCTGCTTGCCCTCCTCGGGTGTCGCGGTCGGATCATGCGAGGTCCACACGACCATGGTCGGCGCCTTGATCGACCGGTATTGGTCGGCGGTGATCATGTTCGGTCGGCGGATTTCCATCTCTTGCAGACACATGATCCGCTTCATCGTGTCGGCGAATCCCGGCTGCGCGTAGATCGCCCGGCGGGTCTCGATCAGATCGTCGGAGACCATGCTCTTGTCGCACATCAGGAATTCGAGACGCGCCTTGATCCGTTCCCAGGAGGGATCCGAAGCGGCCTCATTGGACAGCTTTTTCAGCCGTTCCATGACCTGAGGATGCGCCGTCCAGCCGCCGGCGGTGTTGAGGACAAGCTTCTCGACC
>NZ_JASGSR010000164.1:0-14314 GCF_040446015.1 Bradyrhizobium sp. INPA03-11B | reverse complement strand
GGTCACGACGATGCCGCGCACCGCGGCCTCGATGTAGCGCGCCTCGTGATCGGCGGCGTCGCCGGGCAGGGTGGTGCGGATCAGGACCGGCTCGGCGTTGCGCGCGAGGATGGCGACGCCGTTCCAGGTCTTCTGCCCCTGCCACACCGCGCCGTAGCCGGCCTTCTCGAGCACGGCTTGCGGAAACTCGGCGTCGCTCGCCTTCAGCTCCTGCAGGCTGACGACGTCGGGCTTGGCCGATTTCAGCCAGCGCAGCAGGTTCGGCAGCCGCCGGTTGACGTTGTTGATGTTGAAGGTCGCGATCTTCATGCGCGACGATCGACCGGGTCAGGCGGCCGGTGTGGACGGCTCGGCAGGCAATGGCGGCGGTGCAGCGGGCGCTGCCGTCGGCAAGGCGGGAGGCGCCGCCGGCACCGCGGCCGGCTCGCTCTTCTCCGCGACGGCCTCGCTTGTCGTGGCGATGGCGTCGCCGCCCTTGTAGATGCGCACGAAGCGGCGGCCGAGGCTGGTCAGCACCTCATAGCCGATGGTGCCGAAATGATGCGCGACCTCGTCGACCGTGATGCCTTCGCCGATCAGCGTCACCATGTGGCCGCGCCGGACCGCGTTCTTGTCGAGGTCGGTGACGTCGACCGCGATCAGGTCCATCGAGACGCGGCCGGCGATCGGGCAACGCTTGCCGGCGACCACGACCTCGGCACCGCGGGTGCCGTCATTGGCGCTGGCGGCGCGGAAATAGCCATCGGCATAGCCGGCCGCGACGATCGCAAGCCGGGTCGGCCGGCGCGCGGTCCAGGTGCCGCCATAGCCGACGGTCTCGCCGCGATCGATGTTGCGGATCTGCACGATGCGCGCCTTGAGGTCGACCACCTGCTGCATCGGATTGTCGGCCTCCGGCGTCGGATTGACGCCGTAGAGCGCACAGCCCGGCCGCACCATCTCGAACTGGAATTGGGCGCCGAGGAACACGCCGGAGGAATTTGCCAGCGAGGCCGGGACGCCGGTGAACAGGCTCGCGATCTCGCGGAAGCTCGCAAGCTGTTTTGCATTCGCGGGATTGTTCAGGAGTTCGGCGGAGGCGAGGTGGCTCATGACCAGGGTGATGCCGTGGTCGCCGGCATTGATGCGGGGGATGATGCCCTGCGCTTCGCTGACCGTGAGCCCGAGCCGGTTCATGCCGGTGTCGATATGAATGGCGGCGCCGCCGGACCAGCCGGAGCGGCGGCAGAACACGTCCCATTCGGCGAGCTCGTTGAGATCGCCGATCACGGGCTTGCAATCGATCTTGGCGTAGGCGTCGCCGGTCTGCTGGAAGAAGCCGCCGAGCGCGTACACGGTTGCCTGCGGAACGGCCGCGCGCACCGCGGCGGCCTCCTCGACGGTGGCGACAAAGAAGGTCTTGCAGCCGGCCTTGGCCAGCGCCCGCGACACCTGCTCGGCGCCGCAACCATAGGCGTTGGCCTTGACCACGGCGGCACATTCCGCCGGTACCGCGGTCTTCTCGAGCTTGCGCCAGTTGGCGATGATGGCGTCGAGGTCGACGGTCAGGATACCGGTGGCGGTCGGATGGGCCGCCAGCAGATTGGCTTCGGGCGTCAGCTGCGATTTCGCGTCGGTCACGATGTTCATGGCGCAGTTGTACGCGGGGGGCTTGCGGCGTTCAACCGCGCCGCGGGATCATCAATAGGCGCGATCCGGAACCTGGCCATCGGGTGCGAGGTCGCCGAACCGCGTCACGCTGGCCTCGAAGTGCAGATCGACCGTGCCGGTCGGGCCGTGGCGCTGCTTGCCGATGATGACTTCGGCCTTGCCGTGGGCGAGCCCCATTTCCATCTGCCACTTCTCGTGCTCGGGGGTGCCGGGACGCGGTTCCTTGTTCGCGAGGTAGTATTCCTCGCGATACACGAACATCACGACGTCGGCGTCCTGCTCGATCGAACCGGATTCACGCAGGTCGGAGAGTTGCGGCCGCTTGTCGTCGCGGTTTTCGACCTGACGCGACAGCTGCGACAGCGCGATGATCGGAACGTTCAATTCCTTCGCCAGCGCCTTCAGGTTTGTCGTGATCTCGGTGATTTCCTGCACGCGGTTGTCGTTGCCCTTCTTGCCCGAGCCCTGCAGCAGCTGGATGTAGTCGATCACGATCAGATCGAGGCCCTTCTGCCGCTTGAGGCGGCGGGCGCGCGCGGTGAGCTGCGAGATCGACAGGCCGCCGGTTTCATCGACATAGAACGGCAGCGATTGCAGCTCGATCGAGCAGTCGCGGATCTTCTCGAAATCGAGCTCGGAGATGCCGCCGCGGCGGATCGAGCTCGAAGGGATGCCGGTGCGTTCGGCGAGAATACGGGTGGCGAGCTGTTCGCCGCTCATTTCGCAGGAGAAGAAGCCGACTGAGCCACCGTGGATCGCCTTTGTGGTGCCGTCCGGCTGGACCTCGCCCTCATAGGCCTTGGCGATGTTGTAGGCGATGTTGGTGGCGAGCGAGGTTTTGCCCATGCCGGGGCGGCCGGCGAGGATGATGAGGTCGGACGGCTGCAGGCCGCCCATGCGGGCGTCGAGGTCGCGCAGGCCGGTCGAGATGCCGGACAGCTTGCCGTCGCGCTGGAATGCCTTGGCCGCCATGTCGACGGCGATCGTCAGCGCTTGTGCGAAGCGCTGGAAGCCGCCGTCGTAGCGGCCGGTTTCAGCGAGGCTGTAGAGCTGCCGCTCGGCGTCCTCGATCTGCGCGCGCGGGGCGAAGTCGACCGGTGCATCGTAGGCGACGTTGACGATGTCCTCGCCGATCTGGATCAGATTGCGCCGCAGGCTCAGGTCGTAAACGGTACGGCCGTAGTCCTGCGCGTTGATGATGGTGGTCGCTTCCGCGGCGAGGCGCGCGAGGTATTGGCTGATCGTCATGCCGCCGATGTCGGTATCGGCCGGCAGGAACGTCTTCAGGGTCACGGGCGTCGCGACCTTGCCCATCCGGATCAGCGAGCTCGCGGTCTCGTAGATCGTCTGGTGCAGCGGCTCGAAGAAGTGCTTCGGCTCGAGGAAATCGGAGACGCGATAGAACGCGTCGTTGTTGACCAGGATCGCGCCCAGAAGGCTCTGCTCAGCTTCGATGTTGTGCGGCGCACTCCGATAGGTCGGGGATGCGGCATCGGGCGCGAGCTTGTGGACGTTCGAATCAATCAAGGCCATGGACGAGCTTATTCTTCTGATTTCGTCGTTACTGAGATTTTCGGCTGTGGGGCGGCGATCAAGCGCCAGCCCGGCGCGAAGCGAAAGGTCGGATGTTTCTTATGCACGATTCACACAACGCGATGTGGGAATCCGGGACCGCCGGATGCATTCCGCTTGACGGGGTTTTGCCCGGAATCGGGCGGAAGGTGGCCGGTCCGCGATGTCGTCGGCAAAAGTTCGGCGCGGCCTGAACCTTTTTTGCGGTTGCAGCGCCCAATCAGCAGCGAGGTTGGTGCTGGCCCCGGCTGCTCAGACCAGAATGAGGAAAGCCAGCGCGATCAAGGCGGCGGCCACGCCCGTTGCGATCAAGGCGTAGTCGGTCACGAGGTCGCGCTGCGGGTCCAACATCGTCTGATGCGTTTCTCGGGTCATTCCGGACCACTACGACAGCCCGGAACGGACCTCTGTGAAGCAGATCACATCTGCCGCATTTTCTTTGCGGCAGCTTCGCGGGAACGACCCGGCGGATTCCGGGTTGTCCTCGCTCAGGGAAGATACGGGGTCGATGGCTCAAGAGTTTCAGACAGCACGATCAGGGCTTGGCCGAGCGGGCGGTGCGGACCGCCGCTGGCTGGCAGCGCTGGTTGACGCGATGGAGCAGGCGGCCCGTCCGGAGATCCGGAATGTTCCCTGCGACAGGAGGCTGGTTTCCGCCGCCGTCGCGCATCTGGCGCGTCCGGCCCCAAGCTTCACCCATTGCGGCTCGGCTTTCAGCCTGCGCAACTAGCAGCACCATTTGTCGCGGATTCACTCGCCGGCGAGTTGCAGCCGGGGCTTTGCGGTGCCGGCTTCCTTGAGCCGCAGCCGGCCTTCCTCGCGCCCGATATAATCGCGGGTCATCGGCACGACGCCCTGTCGCTTGGTGAGCTGGAGCTGGAAGTTCATCATGTTCTGGACGCGGAACGACATTTCCGAGGCCGCCAGATAGAATTCCCACATCCGGGCAAAGGCCTCGTCGTAGAGCCGCACGGCCTCCTCGCGCCGCGCCATGAAGCGGTCGCGCCAGGCCTTCAGGGTCTCCGCGTAGTGCAGGCGCAGGATCTCCATATCGCAGATCAGCAATCCGGCCTTCTCGATCGCCGGCATGACCTCGGAGAGCGCCGGAATATATCCGCCGGGGAAGATGTATTTCCGGATCCAGGGGCTGGTGACGTCGGGACCGGTCGAGCGGCCGATCGAGTGCAGCATCATGACGCCGTCATCGCTCAAGAGCTCGGCGCAGCGCTTGAAGAAGGTTTCGTAGTAGGCGACCCCGACATGCTCGAACATGCCGACCGAGACGATGCGGTCGAACGGGCCGGGGATGTCGCGGTAATCCTGCATCAGGAAACGCGCCGATTGCGCCAGGTTCCGCTCCGCCGCCCGGGCGTTGGAAATCTGCAGCTGCTCGGTCGACAGCGTGACGCCGGTGACGTCGGCTCCGCTCATCTCGGCGAGATAGAGCCCGAGGCCGCCCCAGCCGGAACCGATGTCGAGAACGCGCTGGCCGGGCGTGATCAGGAGTTTTGCGGCGAGATGGCGCTTCTTGGCGAGCTGGGCGTCGTCCAGCGTCGCGTCCGGCGTCTCGAAATAGGCGCAGCTGTATTGCTTGTCCGCGTCGAGGAAGAGGGAATAGAGGCGGCCGTCGAGGTCGTAATGGCGGGCGACGTTGCTCCTGGAGCGGCCGCGCACATTGATCTGCTGGGCGCGCCGTCCGAGGAAGCGCATCCAGGCCTGCAACCTGGCGAAGTTCGGCAACATGGCCGCCTGGCCCATCAGGACGGCGAGCACGTCGGCGATGGTGCCTTGCTCCACCACGAACGTGCCGTCCATGAAGGCTTCGCCGAGGTACAGTTCGGGATCGATCAGAATGCGGATTTCGGCCGCTCTCGACATGAACCGTACGGCGACCGGAACTCCGGTGCCGTCGCCACAGCTGAATTGAGCGCCGCTCGCGGTCGTGAACGTGATCGAACCACGGCGGATGAAGCGCCCCAAGAAGTATCGCAACAATCGGTCCATCGAAACACCAACGGAACGGCAAGCTGCACACCGACACCACCGGAGCCGATCACTCCAATGTGTCCCCAATCTCAACATAGGCAGGGAATTAAAGGCCGCTACTGCGTTGGCGTCAAAGCCGATATTCCAAAATGTGACAATTGCGTGGATGCGTCATGCGCGCGCTTCCATTCGCGTGATAATCGGCTACAAGGTGACCGCCGCGGCCGATCTATGACGCGCAGGCGGCAATTTTTCCGGAATTTGGAGACTTAAGGAATGTTGAGCCGAGCCCTCAGTCTGGCGACGGTGGCGCTTCTGATTGGCCTGTCGGCCGGATCGGCGCGCGCGCAAAACCTCGAGGCCGGCAAGAGCCCCTCCCAGATTTTCGGGAGCACCTGTACGGCCTGCCACAAGAGCCCGCGCGGCCTCCTGAAGACGGTGCCGGCAGGCTCGCTGCCGGGCTTCCTGCGCCAGCACTACACGACGTCGAGCGACATGGCCGGCGTGCTGTCGTCCTATCTGATTTCCAACGGCGCCAACGATCCGCGCTACCAGGCCAAGGATCAGCCCAAGGGCTCCAAGCAGGGCGCGAGGGACGGCCGTCAGGAGGCGAACCAGTCTCCGGATCAGCCGGCCGAGCGTCCGTCTCGCCGGCATCACCAGGGTGCGGTGCCGCAGGAAGGCGCCAACGAGGCGGCGAAGCCCGACGCCGATGGCTTGAACCCCGAAGGACGTGCCGCTCACCGCGGCAAGCGCATGGCGCGCCCGAGCGAGACGCCGGAGGGAGCCAAGCCGGACGACGGCCAGGCCCTGCAGGCCGCCGGTGAAGGCAAGTCGGCGCGGCAGAAGCACGGCCGTCGCGGCAAGCCGGTCGAGGAGCCGAAGTCCGAGGAGGCGCCGAAGGGCGAGTCCGCGGGCGATGAGCCCAAGGCCCAGACGGCCGTGAAGCGCGAAGACAAGGGCGAGGCCGAGAAGCCGGCGGCGAAGCCTGCAAGTCAGCCCGACGCGGCCAAGCTCGATGCGCCGAAGAGCAGCGAGCCTTCTGCTGTGCGTAACGACCCGGTTCCGCAGGTCACACCGGCACCGGCTGCGCCCGAGCCGGCCGCTGCGGCGTCTCCCACACCGGCGCCCGCCGCGCCGGTGACCGCGGCCGCACCTCCGCCACCTCCGCCCCCGACGACGTCAGGCTCCGGTACGCCGGAAGCGCCAAGCTCGAAGTAACTGCCGACGCCGGGCCTGTTTGGTCCGGCGTATTCATTTGACTGCCACTAGAGTAAAACTCTAGAGTATTGATCTAGCCATGCATCGAGGAGACGCAGTGAGCACGGCACGCGAAGATCTGTTGGCGGCGGGACTGGCGGTGTTCGACCGCGACGGTTTCGACGGTGCGACGGTGGCCGAGATCCGCTCCCGCGCGCGCGCGTCCAACGGCAGCTTCTTCCACTTCTTCACCTCGAAGAAGGAGCTCGCCGGAACGTTGTTCCTGGAGATCCTGCAGGCCTATCACGCCACCATCATCACCTCGGTCGACGACACCTGCGGCGCCGGCGAGGGTGTCGCGCGGCTGATCCACGCCCATCTCGATTGGGTCGTGACCTCCAGGCGCGAGGCGCGCTTCCTGTTCGAGATTTCACGCAGCGAGTGGAGCGCGGAGGTGCGCGGCGCGCAGCGCGCCGAGAATTTGCGGCTCACTGACGGCATCGAGCGCTGGCGCGCGCCGCTGCTCGCGCGCGGCGATCTGCTGCCGATGAGCTCTGTGCTGTTCTTCAGCCAGATCATCGGGCCGGCGCAGATCTTCTGCCGCGCCTATCTGTCGGGCCGCCAAGGCGGCGATCCGCGCGAACAGGCCGAGACGCTGATCGCCTGCGCGATCCGCGCGGTGGTGGCGCCGGGTGCACCGGGGCGAACAGGAGGGACGTCATGAACGAGACCGATCCGGATTTTGCGCCGATCGAAACGCGGATACGCGACAATGTCGGTCGTCAGGGTTTCATGGGTCTTGTCGGTGCTGAAGTGGCCGAGCTGTCGCGCGGAACATGCACGCTCGCGGTCGATCGCCGGCCGGAATTGCTGCAGCAGCACGGCCTGTTTCACGGCGGGGTGACGGCGTTCCTGGTCGACAACGCCACCACGATCGCGGCGGCAACATCGCGCGGCCAGCCGGCACTGACCGCGGAGTACAAGCTGAACCTGCTGTCGCCGGCGTCGGGCGATCGGCTGATCTGCCGGGCACGGGTGATCAAGCCGGGACGTCAGGTCGCCGTCGTTGCAGCCGACGTGTTCTGCGTCATCGACGGCAAGGAGAAGCACACCGCAACTGCGCTGGCATCGATCGCAATGCTCGACGATTACGCGGCGGCACGAATCCAAAGCCCGGCCTGATGGGGCCGGGCTTCAGTCGATAAGGCGATGGAGAGAAGCTTACTTCTCTTCGGCCGCCGGAGCAGCCGGCGCAGCTTCGTCGTCGTGCTGGGCTTCCGGATCGAAGAATTCGCCGGCGGCGGCGAGCGCTTCGGCGGCAGCGTCCTGGTCTTCCTGGCGGGTCGAGATGTCCTCGCCGCGCTTGATGCGCTCGGCCTCTTCGGCGGAACGGGCGACCGTCACGGTGACGCTGGTCTCGACCTCGGGGTGAACCGCGATCGTCACCTTCTGCGCGCCGATCACCTTGATCGGCGAGTCGAGCCAGACCTGCGGACGGGCCACCGTCACGCCGTCGGCGGCGAGCGCAGCGACGATGTCGCGCACCGTGACCGAGCCGAACAGTTGGCCGGACTCGGAGGCCTGGCGGATGATGATGATGTCGCGGCCGTCGATCTTCTCGGCGACCACGCTGGCTTCGCCCTTGGCCTTGACGTTGTTGGCCTCGAGCTCGGCCTTCATGCCGTCATACTTGGCACGGTTCGCCTCGGTGGCGCGCAGCGCCTTGCCGCGCTTCAGCAGGAAATTGCGGGCGAACCCGTCCTTGACGCGCACGACTTCGCCCATCTGGCCAAGCTTGGCGACGCGTTCGAGCAGAATGACTTCCATTTTCGTTCTCCTTTAGATGCAAAGTACGGGTTTAAGTGGTTGGTTCGAATCTCAGGCCGCGGGCAACGGTGGCGGTCTTGTCTGCAGGTAGCGCTGGCGCAGTCCGAACACGGCATCGGCGATGCCAAGCGCGAAGATGGCCACGATCGGCCAGCCGAACATGACGACGACGGCGTAGATGCCGCCGAGCCAGAAGCCCCGGCTGTTGAGCGACAGGGTCAGCGTGTGCAGGACCGCGAAGCCGACCAGCGCGTAGCCGATCACGAGCGCCGTGGTGACGATCTGGGCGAGCAGCGCAAGCATGCCGCCAACGAAGCTGAGCGCCGCCGCCACCAGCAGCGCGACCAGCGTCATGGAGGGAAGCGCGGTGCTGCGCAGTTCCGGCCAGGGCCGGTTGAGCCGCCCGGAGGTCTGCGTGATCTTGCCGGCCAGCCACAAATTGAGCGTCAGCGTGACCATCGAGAGGATCGTCGCGGCGAGCGGCGCGAGCACCACCAGCATCTCGACCAGCCGTTCGATCTCACCGCTGCCTTGTCCGTCGCCGGTGCTGAGCACCTTCAGCAGGCCGCGGCGCAAAGCGCCGGTGATGGTATCGCTATCCGAGCCGAGCGTGAGCAGCGTCGCGGTCGTGGTGATCACGGCAAAGGCCGCGATCCAGAGCAGGATGCGGCCGACGGGATACCATTCGAGCGAAGGCGGCTGCTGGGTGGCGTTATCGGCGGCTGCGCCCTCGATCGGCCGTCCGAGCAGTGCGAGGTGGCCGAGCCACCAGCCGGGCAGGGCGACCATCATGGCAAAGGCGATGCAGTAGGGAAGTCCCAAGATCACGCCGAGCGCGGACGCCGCGCCAATCCCACCAATTGCGGCGGCGAGCGGGCCCCAGCCGAGCGCCGTGACCATCACGGGCAGGGGTGCCAGATAGAACAGCACCATCGAGATCGCCGCGCCCGAAGTGATCGAGGCGAACATCAGCGCCGACGCGACGCCGGCTGCAAGTGCAACGGTGAATATCGCGATCATCAGCTGTCCCGCCCCCTTTGAGCGGTTAGGGGTTCTGCTTCGAGAACCCCAACCATCGGCGACCGGACGACCCGGAAGCCTTATGAGAAAGAAGCGGCCGGCGGCGCGTGCCGCCGGCCGTCGTCAATTAGCGAATGACGTAAGGCAGCAGGCCGAGGAAGCGCGCGCGCTTGATGGCGCGGGCGAGCTCACGCTGCTTCTTGGCGGACACGGCCGTGATGCGGCTCGGCACGATCTTGCCGCGCTCGGACACGTAACGCATCAGCAGCTTGGAATCCTTGTAGTCGATCTTCGGCGCATTCGCGCCCGTGAACGGGCAGGACTTGCGACGACGAAAAAACGGACGGCGGGCACCAGCATCAGCCATGATTCATTACTCCTCGGTCGCAGCTTCTTCTTCGCGCGGACGGCGCGGGCCACGGTCGCCACGGAAACCACCACCTTCGCGGTCACCACGGAAACCGCCTTCGCGGTCGCCACGGAAGCCGCCGCCACGGTCATCGCGCTCGCGATCACGGTCGGCCTTGCGCATCATCGCGGACGGGCCTTCCTCGTGCTCTTCGACGCGGACGGTGAGGTAACGGATGACGTCTTCGTTGATCCGCTCCTGGCGCTCGATCTCGGTGACGACAGCCGACGGAGCGTCGATGTTCATCAGCACGAAATGCGCCTTGCGGTTCTTGTTCATGCGGTAGGTGAGGGAGCGCACGCCCCAGCTCTCGGTCTTGGTGACCTTGCCGCCGCCCTGTTCGACGATGCCCGTCATCTGGGCCGTCAGTTCATCCACCTGCTGGGTGCTCGCATCCTGACGCGCGAGAAAAACATGCTCATAAAGAGGCATGGTTGTCCTTTCCTGTGTTGGCGCGGTTTCCGGCGACAAGCCCTTCGAGACCTTCGGAAAGGACTCGAGCTGCTCAGAAGGCGGGAGCACGGGACGACGGGCCGACTGGCCCTGCCACATCAAAATCAACGGGTGAATTTGCTGAGACCGTCCGTTCAGCTCCCGGCCGGAGCCCACGAATGGCGCGCTTATACGGATTTTGGCCGCGAAAGCAAGGGTTCGTGGCCTCCGGATTTGCGGGGAGGTCGTAGCCCTCCAGGCCATCAGGCGCAACTTTGCCCGGTTCCCCTGTTGATTTCTTTGTTTGTATATCATACAAACATCTCACGGAGGATGATCGATGGGTTCGGAGACCGCCAGCGGCATGTCTGCGCCCGATCCGAAGCACGCAGTCCGCGCGACGCGGTCGGCGGGGCGCAAGATGCGCTCGCTGCTGCTCGATGCCGCCAGCCGCCTGTTCAAGGAGCGCGGGCTCTCGGGCACCTCGATCTCCGATATCGCCGCGGCCGCCGACGCCTTTCCGAGCCAGATCACCTATTACTTCCGCACCAAGGAAGCGCTGTTCGTCGAAGCCGCCAGCCGCGACATGCTCTACCTCGCGCGCGCGACCGAGCAGGCCGCCCTGAAGGCGCATACGCCGCGCGAATACACCCACGCTTTGGCCGAGACCGTGACCGCGACCGACACGGTCGCCTTCTTCGCCGAGGCCTTGACGTTGACGCGGCGCCGGCAGGATCTTGCGCCACTGGTCGAGCGCACCATCGAGCGTCTGCACAGCGAAGGCGCGCGCGCCTATGCGGGCCAGGTCGAGCGCCACGGCTGGCGTTCGCTGCGCGCTCCGGAAGAGAGCTCGCGGCGGTTCTGGGCGATTGCGATCGGCGTGATCGTCGAAGGTTTTGCGATGGGCCGCGGCTCGGAGGAGATGTGCCGCGAATTGCTGCGCGCACTCGGCGAGCAGGCCACCGCAACATCGAGTTCGACCAATGATGCGACGCGGCTGCGCCTGGTCGGCGATCGCGACACTGCACCCTCAACGGACGGGGAGACAACCTCATGACCGCACTGCGCATGCGAGCCCGCGATTTCCTCACCGAGGACGAATTGGTGGCGGTGCGGCAGCGCACGACATGGAAAGGCGTCGCGTTGATCGCACACGCTTGGGTGCTGATCCTGGGTGCGATCGCGCTGGTGGCGTGGTGGCCCAATCCGCTGACCTATCTGCTTGCGGTCGCGATCATCGGCTCGCGCCAGCTCGGTCTTGCCATCCTGATGCATGACGGCGCACACGGCTGTCTCTCGGCCGACGAGAAGACCAATCTCACGCTGAGCCAATGGTTCTGCGCCTATCCGATCTTCGCGGAAACGCGCGGCTATCGCCGCTATCATCTGCAGCATCATGCCCGGACGCAGCAGGAGGACGATCCGGATCTCGTGCTGTCGGCGCCGTTCCCGATCACGAAGATGAGCTACCGCCGGAAATTCCTCCGCGACATCACCGGACAGACCGGCTACCAGCAGCGCAAGGCGCAACTGCTCAATGCGATCGGGTCGAAGGAGTGGCCGTTGTCGCAGCGTGCCGCCAATTTCTGGCAGAAGCTCGGGCCGCAATGCGTCACCAACGCGCTGCTGTTCGCAGGCCTTGCTGCCGCGGGCGTGTGGTGGGCCTATCCGCTGTTGTGGCTGGTGCCACTGCTGACCTGGATGATGGTCATCACGCGCATCCGCAACATCGCCGAACATGCCGTGGTGCCCGACAGCTCCGATCCCCTCCGCAACACCCGCACTACGCGGGCCAATGTCCTCGAGCGGCTGTTCATCGCGCCGTACTACGTGAACTATCACCTCGAGCATCATCTGCTGTTCTACGTGCCCTGCTACAACCTGCCGCGCGTCCACCGCATCCTCTGCGGAAGCCGCTATGCCGACCGGATGGAGGTGCAGCCGGGCTACGCCGCCGTGCTGCGGCTGGCGACCGCCAGGCCCGCCCAGGAGGATCGCCCAGGGCAATTGGTCAACAGCGCCCGCCGGGCGAGGGCCGGCGCCAAGGTTAACGCCGACCAGAATGCCGGTGGATTCTAGGGCCGGACCGGTTCGGCATCCCCAGGGGTTCCGCCCACGCGGCTTGACATCGCGCCCCCCAACGGTGTCTTACGGCCCGGTCTGAGGCCGCTTGCACGGCTTGTGCAAGAGATTGGCCCGGACCCGCTGTGGCGCGATTTGCGCAACGCGGATACCGTTTTCCCCTGCGGCAGGCGCGAAGCGCTTGCGCGGAGATCACGCTCAACAAGGTAGGGATCGCCGATGACGGCAGCATTTACGTTTCCCGGGCAGGGCTCGCAGGCGGTTGGCATGGGCAAGGCGCTGGCCGACGCCTTTCCGGTCGCCAGGGCCGTGTTCGACGAGGTCGATTCTGCGCTCGGCGAGAGACTGACCGCGATCATCTGGGATGGTCCGGCGGAAACGCTGCAGCTCACCGAAAATGCCCAGCCGGCCCTGATGGCGGTCTCGATCGCTACCTTGCGCGTGCTTGAGAGCGAAGCCGGCTTCTCGGTCGGCCGCAATGCTGCGTTCGTCGCCGGGCACTCGCTCGGCGAGTACTCGGCGCTGGCCGCCGCCGGCAGCCTGACCGTCAGCGACACCGCGCGGCTGCTGCGCACCCGCGGGCTGGCGATGCAGAAGGCGGTGCCGGTCGGCGCCGGTGCGATGGCCGCGCTGCTCGGCCTCGACTACGAGGCGGCGGTCGCGGTCGCCAATGAAGCGGCGCAGGGGCAGGTCTGCCAGGCCGCCAACGACAATGGCGGCGGCCAGGTGGTGGTCTCCGGCGACAAGGCCGCGGTCGATCGCGCCGTCGAGATCGCCAAGACCAAGGGCGCCAAGCGCGCGATGCTGCTGCCGGTGTCGGCGCCGTTCCACTGCAAGCTGATGCAGCCGGCGGCCGATGCGATGGCAGAGGCGCTGTCCCGCGTCACCATCAAGGCGCCCGCGGCGCCGCTGGTCTCCAACGTGCTCGCTTCGGCCATCACCGATCCCGACGAGATCCGCCGCCGCCTGATCGAACAGGTCACGGGCACCGTTCGCTGGCGCGAGTCGGTTGCCTATATGGCAGGGCAGGGCGTGACGCGGTTCTTCGAGATCGGCGCCGGCAAGGTGCTGAGCGGCCTCGTCAAGCGCATTGCGGACGGCGCGGTCGGCGTATCCGTCGGCGGTCCGAACGATATTGCTGCGGCCAAGGATGCGCTGGCAGCGTCGGCTTGAAGCCGGGAGGGGAATTCGATGTTTGATCTGACTGGCAAGACCGCACTCGTCACCGGCGCAACCGGCGGCATCGGCGGCGCGATCGCGCAGGCGCTGCATGCGCAGGGCGCAACCGTTGCGATTTCGGGAACGCGGCGCGAGGTGCTGGATAGCTTCGCGGCCAAGCTCGGCGAGCGCGTTCACGTGCTGCCGTGCAACCTCTCCAGCAAGGACGATGTCGAGGCGCTGGTGCCGGCGGCGGAGGCTGCGATGGGGCAGGTCGACATCCTGATCGCCAATGCCGGCATCACCCGCGACAACCTGTTCGTGCAGTTGCGCGACGAGGATTGGGACGACGTCATTGCGGTCAACCTGACCGCGACGTTCCGCCTGGCGCGTGCCGCGACCAAATTGATGATGCGCAAGCGCTTCGGCCGCATCATCGCGATCACCTCGATCGTCGGCGTCACCGGCAATCCGGGGCAGGGCAACTACACCGCGTCGAAGGCCGGCATCATCGGCCTGATCAAGACGCTGGGCGCCGAATACGCCAAGCGCGGCGTGACCGCCAACTGCATCGCGCCGGGCTTCATCAAGACGCCGATGACGGATGCGCTGAACGACAAGCAGCGCGAAACCATCCTGGCGAAGGTTCCTGCGGCGCGGCTCGGAACGCCTGAGGATATTGCTGCGGCAGCGGTCTATCTGGCCTCCAACGAGGCCGCCTACGTCACCGGACAGACGATTCACGTCAACGGCGGGATGGCGATGATTTGAGCTACTTGCCGGTTCTCGCAATGCGGCGAAAAGCCGTTTTCGGGAGCCGGTTCAGGCGTGTAGTCAAGGCTTTGGAAGTATGGTAGCTGAACCCCCCGTGGATGGGCGAAGAACGCCATTGCAGGATTTTGAAACCCTGTATATTGGCGTGGCGACGCCTGCCGTTCGCCGGGGCTTTAGTCGGCTACGACCGGGCCGAATCAAGAC
>NZ_JASGSR010000163.1:0-14635 GCF_040446015.1 Bradyrhizobium sp. INPA03-11B | reverse complement strand
ACAGCTTTTTCAGCCGTTCCATGACCTGAGGATGCGCCGTCCAGCCGCCGGCGGTGTTGAGGACAAGCTTCTCGACCGTAGCGGGGCGATGCACAGCAAGATAGGTCGCGACCCACCCCCCCAGCGATTCACCGCTGATCATCGCCTTGTTCCTGCCAAGAGCTTTGAGAACCGAGAGTACGTGGTTAGCGTAGTCCACGACTTGGTACTCGATCGGTGGCTTGTCGGTCCAACCGTGTCCAAGCATGTCGATAGCAACGAACCAAAAATGATCGGCGTGCGGGCCGAAATTTCTGGAGTACGCCTCCGCATGGCCGCCGACGCCGTGGAGCGCCAGGACGAGGGGCTTGGACGGGTCGCCGGATTCGATGCAGCGGGTCCGTATCCCGCCGGCATCGATGTAGCGCTGCCCGAAGGACAGCCCCCTCAGATCGGCCCAGACGCTCGAAAAGTTTTCCGGTCTTGTGACGTTCATGACGGATCTCGTTGGCATGTGTGTCAGGCGAAAAGTGGCGTGCCGCTTGGCCTCGACGGCTCCACTGGCTTCTGGCGCGGGATCGCAGAAAGGTCCGCAAGGTCGAGGACCGTCCGGATCGCCGCGCTCAACCTGCCGAGAGCCTCGCCAGCGTCAGACGTCCCTTCCATATCGCGCCACGCGACCACACCATCCGGGCGGACGAGCAGGACTCCGGCTTCCTCGATCTCGCGAATGCGCTGCCACTCGCAATAGAGGTCCTGCGCTTCGGGCGATCCGGTCACCACGACCCGGAGGAATGGCAGATCAAGGCGCAGCGCCGCTTCCTTCCACGCAGCGCCGGCGAGACCCGTCACGACGGTGAAGAGGCCCTTACCGGTCACGTCGAGCGTCGACACGCGCAAGCCTTCACCATCGACGAGCCACGCATGCGGGATCTTGGCTCCCGGGCGGGACGTCGGCTGATTGTAGAGGCCGCGATCTCGCCGCCACTCCTCCGGTTTGGCACCGACGTCGGGAATCACGGCCGAAGATTCGTACCGCTGGTTCATCTCGGTGCCCTGAGCATTGAATTCCGTTTGCTTCAGATCCAGCGCGGCCTGGGCCGCTTTGCGGGCGGCGACGCCCTCCGGACCGGGATCGCAGAAGCGGACGATGCCCGCAGCCACCGGGTTCTCGGCACCCTGCACACGAAAGCACGCGTTCAGCGGGGCGTAGTCGAGCCGGGACTGGTTCGCTCGCAGTACGATCTGCTTTCCAACCGGCGCCCGCTCCTGCGAGTAGCTCTCCAGAAGGTTCGGGCCGGCCCAGCCCTTCACCGAATAAGCAAGCTTCCAACCGAGGTTGTGGCCGTCCTGCACGCAGGTGTTGTTTCCCAAGCCGCTCGACGGCGGGTGCCGGTGGACCGCATCGCCGCCGCAGAGCACCCTGCCCTTCGAATACTGGGTCACGTAGGCCTGGTTCACGTACCAGATCGATGTGCGCACGATGTCGATGTCGACGGACGGATCGCCGATCAGCACCTTGATCTTCGGAATGATCGCTTCCGGCGAGAGGTCCGGCTCTCCCTTGCTGATGTCGAAGCCCCAGCCGGCGATCCACTGCGTCCAAGGGTGCACGGCCCGCAGCAGCCCCATACCGATCTCGCCGAAGCTCGCGTCGGGCGTCACGATCCAATTCAGGATGCTCGGCCGGTGCTTGCTGTATTTGGTCAGGTCGGCGTTGAAAACGGTATAGACCGTACCCGCGCGCGCCATCTGCCCTTCGACGGGTAGCCCGAGATGGTCCACCACCATCGATCGCGCCCCATCGGCGCCGACCATGTAGCGTGCGCGGATGGTGTACTCACGCCCATCGAGGCGATCACGCAGCGTGGCCGTCACGCGGTCCGCGTCCTGCTCATGACAGACGTACTCGGTGTTGAACGCGAAGGTCGCGCCCTTCTCCGCGGCCTTCTGGAACAGGATGGGCTCGAGCAGCGGCTGGATGATGTCGACCATGCCGCAGGGGCTCGCGCGCAGATAATCGCCGCGGCGATCGTCGCCGGTCCCCCACGTCCGCATCCGGATCAGCTCGGAGCCGCCCAGACTGGTCGTGAATGTCGTGTCACCCATCAGCTCCCAGGGACTCGCATACCGAGCCACATCTTCCGCGATCCCAAGATCGCGGAAGACCTCGTTGGCGCGCTGGTTCGTGATGTGGGCTCGCGGGCTGTCGGCCATCCAGTTGCCGCGCGAGACGATGTGACAGCGAACGCCGCAATTGGCGAGGGCGAGCGCGGTCGTCGAGCCCGTTGGGCCAGCTCCGATGATGAGCACGTCTGTTTCGTATGCCATTTGCCTGCTCCGCGATGCTTCTGCATTCGCGCTGGGAATAGTCGATCAATGAGTGGTGTCGGCCTGCTTGGCCGCCATCATCGCCATGCCGGCGATCCAGCCAGGAATCGCTTCGTAGAATTCGTGCTCCATCTTGAAGTGGCCGCCCGTGGCGAAGGCGCCGAAGGCAGCGACCCATGCGAGCACCTCGTTGGCGCCGCGGCCCGCGGCTTCGCGGACCCTGCCGGTGTCGAGCGCGTCGGCGCGCCAGATCTGGCCGCTGCGCAGGATCTCCATGAAGTCCTTGTCCCAGTCCGGATTGAGCGGCTGGCATGGTCCCCTTCCCGCCTCGGCGAGAACGCCTGCCTCGAGCACGCGCTTCTCGCGCGCTTCCTTGGCTTCTGCGGTCGGATTCCGCCCGTTGATCAGGCGCTCCCGGATCTCGGGGGACGCGTCCTTGATCGACGGCAGCGGAGGGTCGTGCGAGAGGCCGCCTGACGCAGCAAACAGGACTCGCTTGCGGGAACTTGTCGCGAACCGACCTACGGATTCACCGAGTTGCCGAGCCCGGCGGTAGGTCGGGACAGGTGGTGCAGCGGCGTTCACGAAGATCGGCAAAATCGGGATCGACTTGAAGTCGCCAAGCACCGCCTCCCACATCTGGACGAAGCCGTGATCGACCGGCATGCGATATGACACTGCGACGTCGAAGTCCTCCGCCCGCACGTGGTCGATGAGCTCGAGCGCCGTCTTTTCCGGAACGTCCAGCGGCCCCGTCCCGCCTCCCCAGTCGCCCAGCGAGAAGGCTCCGGCTCCGACGCAAAACGCAGGCATCAGGTCGTAGAAGAAGCCGTTGAAGTGGTCGGGCGCGAACTGGATGATGTAGTCCGGCGCGAACTCGTTCACGAAACTTCCGAGCCGCCCGAATGCACTTCGTACGCGTTGCTCGGTCTCGTTGGTGGCGGGCCCTTTGTACATCAAGGGAGTATGGGAAGCGCAGACGATGGCGACTGACATGGTCCAATTCCTTCGAACGCAGAGTTGATTTGTCGATCGATAGCCGCGGGCTCGCTACTTCTTCACCAGCGGGCACGGGGTGTCGGAGAGCGGACGGTTGACCACCTCGCCGGGCAAGGTCTGCACGACCTTGTACAGATCCCACTCGCCCTTGCTCTCCTCGGGCTTCTTCACCTGGAGCAGATACATGTCGTGGATCATCTTACGGTCGGCGCGGATGTAGCCGTCGGCCGCGAAGAAGTCGTGGACCCGCTCTTTCTCCATCTGCTTCATCACGGCCGGCGCGTCGTCGGTACCAGCAGCCTTCACGGCCTTCAGGTAGTGCGCGACCGAGGAGTAGACGCCAGCGTGGAAGCCGGTCGGCATCTGCTTGGCCTTGGCATAGAAGCGTTCTGCCCAGGCGCGCGTCTCGGGCGTCCGATCCCAGTAGAATGGCGATACTTCGTAGGCGTTGTGCGCGATCTTCAGGCCGACCGCGTGCACGTCGGTCAGCACCGACTGGAGCGGAACGACCTTGGCGGTCGTGCTCAGCCCGAATTCGTCGGCCTGCTTCAGCGCCGTCACAGTATCGCCGCTTGAGGCGGCGATGGCGATGACGTTTGCACCCGCATTAGAAGCGGTCAGCAGGAAGGACGCGAAGTCGGAGGTATTCGGCGGAAACACGGAGTTGCCGACCACTTGGCCGCCGTTGAGCTTGACCTGTTCCGACGTGTCGCGCGTCAGCGCATGACCATAGGCCTGGTCCACCGTCAGGAAATACCACTTCGTGCCGCCAGCCTCGATCACGGACTTGGCAGCGCCTTTCGCGAGATTGTAGGTGTCGACCGTCCATTGGACCGTGAGTGGCGAGCAAGCTTTGCCGCTGAAATCCGACGAAGTCGAGCCGGAAAGCAGCATGATCTTGCTCTTTTGAGCGGCCATGTTCTGCACGGCGAAGCCGATCGGCGATCCCTGCATGTCGGCGATCGCGTCGACGCCGTCGACGTCGAACCAGTGCGCAGCGATCTGCGAGCCGACATCGGGCTTGCCCTGGTGATCGGCCGAGATCACCTCGACGGTCAGGCCGGCACCGAAGTCTTCCGCGGCCATCTCGGCGGCGACGACCGAGCCCTTGCCGTTCGCCATGGATGTTGGACCGGCGATGTCGGTCAGAACGCCGACCTTGACCTTGCCACCGCTGAGATTGGGGTTCCCGCCGGCGGTCTGCGCTGCGACCGGCGCAGCCGAAAATGCGAGGGACAGGCACATGGCTGCGGACAAGTAGAAGCTTGAATGAACCATCGTTTCCTCCCGTCGCCGCCTGTTTCGGCGTACGGGCGATGGATTGCCGCCGATTGCGCTTTGATTCCATCGAAGTCTGTGGAATGTTCGCACTGCGAACACGCCCGGGAGGGGTCATGCACCGCAATGTCAGGGCGCTTTCCCGAGGGTTGGCGCTGATCAATGAACTCAATACGAGCGGGCCGTCGAACGTCGTACAGCTCGCCAAGAGGACCGGGCTCAACCGGACGACCTGCTACCGTTTGCTCGATACCTTGCGCGACGACGGCTACGTGACCTTCGACGAGACGAACGCCTTGTTTGGTCTTACACCGCAGGTGCGCAAGCTGAGCGACGGCGTATCTTCGCGCGATCTGTCGAGCCAAGCCGCGCTTCCAGCGATGTTTAGCCTGCTCGACCAGGTGTCGTGGCCGAGCGACTTCGGAGTGTTCGAACTCGGCTCCGTGCTGATCCGGGAGAGCACACATCCCTTCAGTCCGTTCTCGGTTCATCGTTCGATGGTTGGCCGCAGAAGATCATTGGTACGCAGTGCGTTGGGCCGGGCGATCCTCGCCGCGTCTAAGCCATCGCTCCGCCGCGAAATGCTTGAGATGACTGCGTCACTGGTTGAAGAGGATGCTCCGTTGGCCAAAGACCGCCATTTCATCGAGAGCGTCGTCCTCCAAACCGAAAAGGCCGGTTACGCTTCGTCTGTAGACGGATCTGAGCAAGGCATCAGCGCCATCGCGCTGCCGATCCAGACTGGCGGTCCCATGCTTGGTAGCCTCAATCTGATCTTCTTCACCTCATCCATGACGCCCGACATAGCCGCACAAAGATATCTGACGAGTATGAAACATGCGGTGAGAGACGTCGAACGCCGATGGTCAACCGCGAACAGAACGCGGGACACAGTCGTGTAGCCCGTACGGCACATTCTGTACCGGTAATTGCGCGAACCGGTCGTAGGCCCTATCGAACAGAATTCCAAAAAAGGAACGAGGGCCAAGCAGACGGTCGGCGGCTCAAAGGGAACGGCCGCGACGACGTGTAAAACTCCAGTCCAAGCGACCGGGACCGGCGATGCCACTCACCTGCCTTCCCTGCTTGCCATCTAGGGTCTCGGCCCAGCTATCACCCTCAAGGAGACGCGCAATGCTTGTTTCGACAATGTGGTGTTTCGCGCAATCAAGCTGCGAGCATCGGTTTCAGCCGAATGCATGCGACCTGGCGGAGTGCCAATCGCAACGCTGCCATGCCGCGGCCTAGTGAAATGGCCTTCGAACAACGCGCTCAGAGCGACGCTTTCCGCGATTCTTGCTGGGGCACGTGGCTTTCCCTCAAAATCGAATACTATCGAGGGCCCTTCTACCCGTCGCCTGGGCCGATCTGCATTCTTCACAGACAAGCAATTGCGGACCTCGCCGGCGATGGCGCCTTGACGCTGCCCATGGTTGAAGCCTGCTCCGCGCGACATGAACAGATAAAGAGATAAAGTCGTACTACGCCCTTATTTTGATCAGGAAGTCGCTGACTTGCCCCTGCAGTGAAGCGATATTGCTGTTCAAATGCCCCATCTTCCCAACCGTCTGGCCTGCCGATGAACCGGAGGCACGCGATGCATCATTTAGTTGGTCGATATCTCGAGACGCTTCGCGCAGATCGGCACTAATGTTGGTGATACTTCTTGATATATCGTTCGTCACAACCGATTGCTCTTCTACCGCTGCCGATATGCTGCCCGATATCTCCTGCACCTTCTCGATTATGTCAGCGATGTCACCCATCGCCGCAGTCGCTAGTTCCGTCCTTTGTTGGATGGCAAGAATCTGGGTATCAACCTCGCTTGTCGCTTTGGCTGCCTGGGCAGCAAGACGCTTCACTTCCCCCGCCACCACTGCAAAACCTCGACCCGCTTCGCCAGCTCGTGCTGCTTCGATGGTTGCGTTGAGCGCCAGCAAATTGGTTTGCGAGGCTATTCCATCGATCATTTGGACGACGCTGCTGATCTTCATCACGGCAGCAACGAGCTCGGCTAATGTTGCTTCAGCGTGCACGGTCTTGTCGCGTGCAGTTTGCGAAACGTTCGCGGCGGTCAAGGCCTGTCGGCTGATTTCCGAAATCGAGACCGAGAATTCCTGAGCGGCCGAAGACACGGCGGTCGAATTTTCTTCGGTCTTTTTTACCATCCTTGTCATGGCTTCAGTGCGAAGACAGACGTTGTCCGTTGAAGCAGCAATTTCCGATGCGACTGCCTGCATGTCTTGCATTGAGCCCGCTACAACGTCGACAACCCGCGACACATCACAATCAAATTTCCGCGCAAGAGTCTGCCTCTCTTCTCGCATGCGAACCAAATCGGTTATGTCTTGCCAAACACACACAACTATCGGCTGGTCTCTGAATTTCGAAGCGACGAGACTTATCCTGACGGGAACGGAGGTCTTATCTTTGCGCCGAAGCCACCACTCCATCGCGACGTGGCCCGACCTCATCACAGCTTCATCGGTCTCCTCGAACATCTGCGCAACAGTCTTGCCGTTCGGTTGAGGGTCCAAGGAAAGCGAGGCGATATCCAATCCTCTCAGCTCCTCTCCATCGGAGAACCCGAGCATGTGAGCTGCAGCGTCGTTGCCGAGGACACACCGGTCAGCATCATAAACAGTGATACCGTCTTTGATCGACTCGAAAGCTCTGATCGCCATAGCTTCGTCCAGGGTCGCCGCTGTTGCCTCCTGCCTCGTCGACGTCACGAGCGAAAGCACCAACATCAATCCGCCGAGAAACAGTCCGCCCCAGAAGTGGAGCGATAGGGCGTCTGCATTGGCTGCAACTGTTGCTGCGGGTACAGACAATGCAAGAGTGAGACTTGATATCCGACTGCGCCACATGATTCCAATCGCCGATTGAAGCCAAACATGAGTGGTCGTATCGAATCTCAATTAAGTTTCTCTTGCGCATCGGTTGGCGGCACTTTGCCCATTCATATATCCGCGTATAGCTGAGTATACTCGAGTATATGCACACTGCTCACGAGAATGGCCTTACACGCAGTCTCGACACTCCGCAGCAGCATGCGCGCGCCACCTGGGACATGTGCTACAGATTCGACCGTTAAGAATTTCGCGCCCCCGACGTGACAGCGTGGTTTTCACCCTTGATATCGATGACGATGATCGAGCCGGCATAGTCGAGCAAGTTCGGCATGACAGCCTAAACGCCTCCCCGGCGTGTGTTGGCGCGAATAGCACGAATACTTTCGTGTTGTCGCGTACGAACCGACCCAGACCTTGACGACGAAGAGCCCGCTTCGTTGCCGGACGCCGCTACGGACACTTTCCCGGGCGGTCGACCATCGCGCGAAGCCATGGGTGATCGAAGGCGTGTCCGCGAGTACATAAAATCAACCGCTCGCCAAAGGCAATCACGCTCCGGACAAAGATCACCGCCAATTTCGTTACCCTCAACGAGAGCACCGCGGCGAACCTCAAGGTCACGCTCAACGCTCCGTGGACAGGCGGGGCTTGTCGAGTTTGGTGCTCCGGACAAAAGCAAAAGCCCTTGTGGCTCGACCGATCTTCAGAAGCTTGGCGAGCCTTGGCCTGGTGATGCCGGCCTTCCCTTCGTCAGATGATGCCGCAACCGCCCGCCGAGGACCCAGCTCGCTTACACACACGCCATTCAACAGCTTCCTTGAACGATCTGCAGTACAAAGGGGTTATTGGGTGATCCCATGCTGGACGATGAATGTAACAAACAGCGGGCTCGTCTGGTTCGCGAGCTTGCTAGCCGCGCCGATCTGCTTATCAGACGGCGGCTCCTCGATCTTGCATCCCGGTACGAGCAACCCCAGAAGACCAAGTCGCCGCTCTCCATAAACGTTGAGGGACATCCCGACCACGACGACAGCGGCGGTGATAGCGACTTGGCTCGCCCGCGATAAAAGCCGCCCGGCTCCTATGTATTTTTAGGATCCTTCTCAGACTCGGCTTCGGCCTCGACATGTTTTAGGATGGCTTTTCGTTTGTCTTCGTCCTCGATCTTCGAGAATGCGCGCAACAGCCTGAGCGCCTGCAATTCTCTTTGCGTTACCTTCATCCTGTTCCTCCACGGGCATGATACACGTACCCGCGGAGGACGTCCCTCCATTTCGGCCCGGCCTGACACTGCCCCTAGTTTCACGGCTTCGATTTGATGAACGCGATCGGCGTGGATGTCGGCCGCGCTCGTCTCAAAGTTCGCGATCACACGTGCACTATTCGATATGCCCGATACGCCATGCCGGGAGAGCGGGACCCAACACTAAGATCAAACATGGCATCCGCCAGCAGCGAAATTGGCCGTAACCGTCCGCTGAGACGTAAACGTTGGTATGTATTGGACAGATCGCTCAGGGCGATTAGCATCTTCGGCAGCTTTCAGAACGACCGCAAAACCGATGAGTTTGGCGAACTATTCGGATCGTCTCGTGGCCCAACTTTTGCGGGCGATGTCGCGAATGACATCGATTCGTCCGGTGTGGCTTGGCAGCATTTACGTCGGTGCAGCCTTGAGAAGCGGGAACGGATGCGCATGCTCTACTCCGACAATCGCGCCTTGTATCGGCCAAGCTGACGCCAACGCGCAGCGAGGCTGACCGCTGTGACGACTGTCGCGCCAAAGCAATTTCGCCTGATTGGCTAACGCCGATGCGTAACGGCGCTAGTCAGCAAGAGCTGTAACACAGACTATCCGACTGCAATTAGACCGACTGCATTCCTTACTAGCGCTCGCAAATCACGCCGGTGCATCAGCCCGCAAGGCCAGCTGCGACCGGACTCGGGAAGGGGCGCGGGTTTTTCAATGAAAGAAGATCGACAGAGCTTTTCCAATGTCCGTTCGCGTTGTCGCAGATAGCCGCGCCAAGCTTTGCGCCATTTCTGGCATGCTGGCCCACGAATACGACGTTACGGCCGAGTTGCTCGGCTCGGGTGCAGCTTCTTCCGCTGCCCAAGACGCGGTGGTGGTCAACGTCGACCTACGAGTCCTCGAGAACATTGCCATATTGAAAGCTATGATGGCGAGCATGTTGCGCGCGCCCAAACGTGTCTTTGTCGTTGACAAATCCACACGTCTCGCAATGGTCCAAGCCTATGCGTTGGGCGCGACACACATACTGGCGAGTCCCGTCAAGTCCACTCAGCTGCTCGAGAGGCTCGCCAACAAGCGGCCTCCGTCAGTCGGATCAAACGAAATAGCTTTGGGCGGCGAAAAGATAGCTGCTGAGGGAGCTGCATGCTTTGCGGCGATGTTCCAAGCTGCGATACGCGGTTCAGCGGTCGATGTGGCGGAGATAAGGCGCGCCGGCAATAGGATTGCTGATTATATTGCCGAGCACAGTCTAGCGGATTGGCTAACGATCGTTCGTCGTTACCACGAAGGTACGTACCAGCACTGCCTCCTGGTCACGGGCATTGCAGTGGACTTTGGCCTAAGCCTCGGCATGGCCAGGTGCGACATTGATCGGCTGCATTCTGCGGCGATGTTTCACGACATCGGCAAGGCGACAGTTCCACTCGCGGTGCTGGATAAACCGGGCAAGCTCGATGACCGCGAACGATCCCTGATCGAAACCCATCCTGCGGCCGGCTATCAGATCCTTCTCGGAACTGCAGAGATATCGAGGGAAATCCTCGCCGCGGTACGGCATCATCATGAATATCTTGACGGCAGCGGCTACCCGGACGGCCTTAGCGCCGTGAACATTTCGGACATTGTCCGCATTCTTACGATTTCCGACATTTTTGCAGCACTGATTGAGCAGCGACCGTACAAGCCACCCATGTCTCGTGATGTCGCGTACGAGATCCTGGTTGGCATGAAGGGCAAATTGGAGAGTCCGCTGGTCGATGCTTTCCGGCACGTCGCGTTGAGCAGGTAATTCCCGACTTCCTTCCAATACCTGGCTTGACGCGAGCGCGACTTGAACAAAACACGGAGCTCTGATGAGGATGAAATCGGAATTGGACCGCGGATGCCAAGCAAATGCGTCCGACCGGCTGTTGGCAAAACCACCGATTATACGCGGGATACTCTCATACGATAGCCCTGCGCGAGCCGTTCCGTGACGGGGGACCAGGCAAGGCGATAGACGCCGGGCGACTATCTTTCTGGCAAGGCACTCCTGACGCGGACCTTGACGTCGTTAGGAGTGCGGGTCGTGTTGGAGTTGTCATCCGGTGGGCCAACGGGCAACAAACCTCGCCCTTGTTCAATGACATCCAGTTGATGAGCCAAAACAGACATCAATGGCCGCATCATTCAAGGATGATGGTTCGAGCGGCAAGTAGCGGGTCTACCGCTGCCCGAAACTAGCCCGCTGCTATCTTCGTCTCCGACGCCACGCGCTGCATCCTGGTCGACAATCGTTGGTCACGGTGCTCGTCGACGACGGCTTCGATGAGGTGACGTATTCGTTGGGCGAAGCAAGCAAAGGGTTTGCCGTGGTTGTGCCCGAGATCAAGGCGCGAGCGACCCAGACCACGCGGGCAACGGAGAGATCGAAGAGCAGATCAAGGCGATACAGCGTTCGAGCAAGGCTGCCGCGAATGGCATTCGCGAGATCGCACGTGTCGTCGGTAGGATTAGCGCGGTCAACACCTCGATTTCAGAGGCCGTCGAAGAGCAGTCCGCCGCGACCAGGCGTGGTCTCCTCGAACATTGCCGGCGTCAAGGATGCGGCGCAAAGCGCAGGCGTTTCGTCGCGCGATTTACTGGCAGGCGCGCAGTCCCTGCAGTCGAAGTCGGGCGAATTGCAACAACAGATCGACGCGTTTCTAATCAATGTTCGTGCGATGTAGGCCCCCTACATGCCCAAGGTCGACTGCCGTTCTCCTGAATTGTTGCTCAGATTGCATCGCGACGAGGGCATCGTGACGGAAGCCATGGAATTATAGGCCGCACTCAATCGGCTGAAATACCTTCTGACGGCCTTCGGCGTTTCCAATCTCGAAGTGAGAGGATCTTGCAATGGCTCGTTTCCGCTCAATCCGAGCTTGGCACCGCGATCGAGCGGCTCGACGGCGCTCTCACACAGATTTATTCCACTTCGTCGTTTGACCGCTGACAGGTTCGCCGGAGGTGCCGCTTTCCTCCGAGATGCCGAACCGGGAGATCCCACGCGGCATTCAAGGATATCGACGGCAAGTGATGTGACCAAGCCCGCATCATGGCCGACACGGTCCCGGTCGCTGTCCCCAGAGACATCCGTGGGCTTGGCAGTTACCCCATTGCGACCAAGTAACTCCAGCGAAACTCGGGCAGGACTCCAAATGCGACGTCAAACGGACGAGCACGCTCAAAGAATAAATTAGGTCAACAAATGCTACGCAGAACTGCGCAACCTCGATATCTCAGTCTGCAAGCGCAATTTGGATCCGCCATTAGTCGAATCTTTGGAATTCTGATACCTAATGATTTTCGATTTGCCCTGCGCGTCCTTCTCCACAATTGCGCAGCGCCGGCAATGTTTCAGTGCCAGTCCAATTTCCTGTATTTTCCGGAGACAACATGATCTTCCGCCGCAAGAGCAGTGCAAGTGCGCAATCTGGACTCGATGCCCTCAACCGGTCGCAAGCCATGATCGAATTTGCGCTGGATGGCACCGTCATGTCGGCGAACCAGAATTTCCTCGATGTTTTCGGCTATCGGCTCGAAGAGATTGAAGGTCAACATCACTCAATGTTCGTCCCCACAGAACAGCGGCAGAGCTTCGAGTATCGTGAATTCTGGACAACCCTGAACCGCGGCCAGTTTCAGATGGCGGAGTTCAAACGGATCGCCAAGGATGGCCACGAGGTCTGGATTGAAGCATCGTACAACCCCGTGCTCGACGGCAGCGGCAAGCCGGTCGTGATCGTGAAATTTGCCACCGACGTTACCGAGAAGAAGCTGCGCAGCCTAGCCGACGCTTCGAAGATCGCGGCGGTCAACCGCGCGCAGGCCATGATCGAATTCAAGCTTGACGGCGCGATCGTGACCGCCAACGACAATTTTCTCAAAACGATGGGCTATTCGCTGTCCGAAATCCAGGGCCGGCACCACAGCATGTTCGTTGATCCGAACGAGCGCGACAGTGCGGCTTATCGCGAGTTCTGGGATGCGTTGAACCGCGGCGAGCACAGGGCGGCCGAATACAAGCGGATCGGAAAGGGAGGGAAGGAAGTCTGGATCCTCGCGACCTACAATCCCCTTCTGGACGAGGCTGGAAGACCGACGGGCGTGGTCAAGTTCGCGACCGACGTGACGGCGCAAAAGCTGAAGAATGCTGACTTTGCAGGGCAACTCGATGCCATCGTGAAATCGCAGGCAGTGATCGAGTTCAACATGGACGGCACGATCATCAACGCGAATGACAACTTCCTGAACGCCGTCGGCTATTCCTTGAGCGAAATCAAGGGAAATCACCACAGCATGTTCGTTGATCAGTCGGAGCGTGACAGTGCGGCCTATCGCGAGTTCTGGGCCAGCCTCAATCGCGGTCAGTATCAGGCGGCCGAATACAAGCGCATCGGCAAAAGCGGCAGGGAGATATATATCCAGGCCTCTTACAACCCGATCCTCGATCTCAACGGCAAGCCGTTCAAGGTGGTCAAGTACGCGACCGACACCACCCGGCAGGTGCTGGTCCGCATGGGCAACGAGCGCGTCCGCGCCATGATGGAATCGGTCGCAGCCGGCGCCGAGGAATTGAACGCCTCGGTACGAGAGATTTCCGAAGCCATGACCAAGTCGCGCGAAACGGCGATTGGCGCCGTCGACCGCGTTGCGACGGCCGATGCGCAGGCACAGCGGCTTGCCGCGGCTGCTCAGTCCATGAGCGGCATCGTGGATCTGATCAACAGCATAACCGGGCAGATCAATCTGCTGGCGCTCAATGCTACGATCGAGTCCGCCCGCGCCGGCGAAGCCGGACGAGGCTTTGCGGTGGTCGCCTCCGAGGTGAAGAGCCTCGCCACGCAAGCCAAGACGGCAACCGACAAGATCGGGGCGGAAATTGGCAGCTTCAACAGCATCTCGGGAGACGTCGTTGGGGCACTGGAGGCGATCAAGCACGCCATTAGCAATGTGAGCGAATACGTCACCTCCACAGCGGCTGCCGTCGAAGAGCAGAGCACCGTGACCAGCGAGATGTCGACCAGCATGCAACGCGCGGCTGCCGAAGCGGCAAGGATCGCAGCCGGCTAGACAGTCACGTACACCTCCACCGGTAGCTGATGGCCTAACTGGCGACGAGGCCGAGATACAGCTCGGAGCCCTGATCCGCGAGCAGATCGCCAGTGACATCAAGGGCGAGCTGACACGCCAGGTGCGCAGGGACCGCCGCCTCTAGAGATAGGTGAAGTCGGCGATCCACATCTGGTTCGGACACTCGGCCGTGAACCACCGGTCCAACAGGTTCGTTGGCACGGTCTCGATCTGTCGATTGCCACTATGCTTCGGCATAGCGCCGACGTTGCAGCCGTGCCCACAAACAGTGTAAGCACAGCACAGAGTTCGCCCGCGGGTTGCTGCTGATGTCAGTAGTCAAGGCAGTGAGAGAACCATCTCCGTCACGTTTGCGACGCGCTACGCGCAAGTTCGAATAATCTTGTAATTTCAGCAACAAAGCTCACCAATGGTTCGCTGTCGTTCGCCACGTTTCGTACTACCGTGGTAGCTATATGGTTGCTAACAACGCGAGGAGTTCGCATGGCATCGGCAAGTATGCGGATTCCGCTCGATGTCGCCCAGCATTCCGAGTTGATCTCGCGCACCATTCCAGGATGATGCCGCCCGGGTGACGCGGCCTCTTCTGGCTCATAGGGTCCTCCTTTCGGCTCTGCGAAGGGGGCCCGGATGCCGACGGGCGCTCTCGGCGGTGGATCAGCGATCAATGGCGCGGTCGCGAAGAGAGCAGAGAAAACGAACACGGTTTGCCGCGAGGAACGACAGCGTCGCCTCTCATTAGCGCCATACTAGGGAGCATCAAGGCGGATTAGTCCGTCAAAACGACGTGTCAGAACCTGCGATGGAATAGGCGCAACTACGG
>NZ_JASGSR010000162.1:0-14744 GCF_040446015.1 Bradyrhizobium sp. INPA03-11B | reverse complement strand
GAACAAGGCGTTCGGCCGCGACACCTGCTACGTGACGGTGATCGGACTGTCGCAGATCGCGGGTGCCCAGTTCCTCAACGTCTATCGCCCGCGCAACTGGATCAACGCCGGGCAGGCCGGTCCGCTCGGCTGGACACTGCCGGCCGCGCTCGGCGTGCGTGCCGCCGATCCCGACCGCGACATCGTCGCGTTGTCGGGCGACTACGACTTCCAGTTCCTGATCGAAGAGCTCGCGGTCGGCGCGCAGTTCAATCTGCCGTACATCCACGTCGTCGTGAACAATTCCTATCTCGGGCTGATCCGGCAGGCCCAGCGCGGCTTCGACATGGACTATCACGTCCAGCTCTCGTTCGAGAACATCAACGCGCCCGAGATCGGCGCCTACGGCGTCGACCATGTGGCCGTCGCCGAGGGGCTGGGCTGCAAGGCGATCCGTGTGACGGATCCGAACGACGCACAGGCGGCATTCGCGACTGCGCGCGAACTGATGGCGAAGCACCGCGTGCCAGTGGTGGTGGAGTTCATCCTCGAACGGGTCACCAACATCGCGATGGGAACGGAGATCGACAACATCGTCGAATTCGAGGAGGTGCTCGACCTTCCGCTCGATGACGTGCCGAGCGCTCAGCGATCCGGCACGCTGCTGCCGGCCTGACGACATCATCCAGCGCTGCCTCAGCGGAGATCCGACCGTGCCTCAATTTGCCGCCAACCTCACCATGCTGTTCAACGAGCTGCCGTTCCTCGACCGGTTCGCAGCCGCCAAGGCCGCCGGCTTCAATGCCGTCGAGTATCTGTTTCCCTACGAGTTCGAAAAGGGCGCGTTGCGGGAGGAATTGTCGCGCTGTGGATTGACCCAGGTGCTGCACAATCTTCCGGCCGGCAATTGGGCCGCCGGCGAACGGGGCATCGCGATCCTGCGGGATCGGGTCGATGAATTTCGCGACGGCGTGGTGCGTGCGATCGACTACGCCAAGGCGCTGGAGTGCCGGCAGTTGAACTGCCTGGTCGGCATCGCTCCCTCCGGTGCGGACGCGGCGGAGCTACGCGAAATCCTGGTGCCCAATCTGCGCTTCGCCGCCAGCGCGCTCGCGCAGCATGGCATCAAGCTACTGATCGAACCGATCAACACGCTCGATATTCCCGGCTTCTTCCTGAGCGGGACGGAACAGGCGGTGCAGCTGATTTCCGACGTCGGCTCACCCAATTTGTTCATCCAGTACGACATCTATCACATGCAGATCATGGAAGGTGATCTGGCGCGGACCCTGCAGAAACATCTCGGCCGGATCGCGCATGTCCAGCTCGCCGACAACCCGGGCCGTTTCGAGCCGGGCACCGGCGAGATCAACTATTCCTATTTGTTCAAGCATCTCGACAGCATCGGATATCGCGGCTGGATCGGATGCGAATACAAGCCGCGGACGACCACGCTCGAGAGCCTCGCCTGGCACGCCGCGCAGACTCTCGTGACCTAGAGCATTTTCCGTTCCGATTGAATCGGAACGGAGCTCTGGACTTTTTCTTTAACGTGTTTTCTTCACGCGAACCGGTATCCACTTCGCTGGAAAACGCTCTCATCCGGCTGACAGGAGCGACGACAATGAAAGACATAGGATTCATCGGGCTCGGCACCATGGGACGTCCGATGGCGAGCCACCTCCTGGCTGCCGGCTATCGCCTGTTCCTGCACGACGTCGCACCCATTCCGCCGGAGCTGATTGCGGCCGGCGGCATCGCTTGCGAGTCCGGCAAGCAAGTCGCGCAGGAAGCCGACGCCGTCATCATCATGGTGCCGGATACCCCGCATGTCGAAGCCGTGTTGTTCGGCGACGGCGGCGTCGCGGAGGGCGTCTCCAAGGGCATGATCGTGGTGGATATGAGCTCGATCTCTCCGCTGGCGACCAAGGAGTTTGCCCGCAAGATCGATGCGCTCGGCGCCGACTATCTCGACGCGCCGGTCTCCGGTGGCGAGGTTGGCGCAAAGGCGGCAAGCCTGACCATCATGGTTGGCGGGCGGGAGCGGGCGTTCAATGCGATGAAGCCCGTGTTCGAGACGATGGGCAAGAACGTCACCCATGTCGGCGGTAATGGCGACGGTCAGACCACCAAGGTTGCGAACCAGATCATCGTCGCGCTGACCATCGAGGCGGTGAGCGAAGCCCTGCTGTTCGCCTCCAAGGCGGGCGCCGATCCGGCGCTGGTGCGCCAGGCGCTGATGGGCGGCTTTGCCTCGTCCCGGATCCTTGAAGTGCACGGCGATCGCATGATCAAGCGAAACTTCGATCCCGGCTTCCGCATCGAGCTGCATCAGAAGGATCTCAACCTCGCGCTGGAAGGCGCGCGGGCACTCGGGCTATCGCTGCCAGGCACAGCAGCGGCCCAGCAGCTGTTCAACACCTGTACCGCGCTTGGTGGCAAAGCCTGGGACCATTCGGCGATCCTGAAGGCGCTGGAAGTCATGGCGGGCCACGAGGTCGCAGCTGCCTGAATGTCTCAGCCAGCTGGATGGATCATCGCCAACGGTTAGCCCTTTTCGATGATATGAAGGTCCCACGGGGAGGGGGCGTCGCGCAAGAGCAACGAACCCTCGCATCCGCTGGGGTCTTTGGCTCCTTGACACGGTAAGTAAAAATATTATTACATGCCGGGATGGGAGAAACGAGCTGATGTTGCAGACAAAACGAAGCTATGGCGGCATGGTGACCGCGCCGCACCACCTGGCGGCGCAGGCGGGCCTTGCCGTGTTGTCGGAAGGTGGCAATGCCATCGAGGCGATGATCGCCTCGGCCGCGACGATTGCCGTGGTCTATCCCCACATGAACGGCCTTGGCGGCGACAGCTTCTGGCTCGTCGGCCGCGCCGGCTCGACGCCGGTCGGGATTCAGGCGTGTGGACGCTCTGCGATGGCGGCCGATCGCGACTGGTATCGCGCGCGTGGCTGCAGCAGCATTCCCGGCCGCGGCCCGCTCGCCGCGCTCACCGTCGCCGGTACCGTCGACGGCTGGCAGAAGGCCTATGAACTCAGCCGCGATCGTCATGACGGCCGCTTGCCGCTCGCACGTCTGCTCGAGCCCGCGATCCGTCATGCCGAAGACGGCGTCGCCGCCACCAGCACGCTGCATGAAAACATCCGCAAGAAGCGGCATGAGCTCGAAGGCGTGCCCGGCTATGCCGAGGTCTATCTGCCGCAAGGCAGCCCGCTCGCGATCGGTGCGCGGCTGCGGCAGCCGCGTGTCGCCGAGACGTTGCGGCGGCTGGCGAAGGCGGGCCTGCCTGATTTCTATCGCGGCGAGCTGGCGCGCGCGATGGCGGCCGACCTCGAACGGGTCGGGAGCCCGCTGCGACTGGCCGATCTGGAGCGGCATCAGGCATCGCTGGTGACGCCGCTCTCGGTCGAGGTGTCCGGACACAAGGTCTACAACATGCCGCCGCCGACGCAGGGGCTGGCTTCGCTGTTGATCCTGGCACTCTATGCCCGGCGTATGGCTGAGGAGGCCGATGGTGTCGATCATCTGCACCGGCTCGTCGAATGCACCAAGGCTGCGTTCCGGATTCGCAACGGCCATGTCACCGATCCCGACTACATGAAGCGTGCGGCCGCTGAATTCCTCTCCGAGCAGTCGCTCGCCGCGCTTCACGAAACGGTCTCCGACCGTCGCGCCGCGCCGTGGCCCGATCCGTCCAAGCAGGGCGATACGGTGTGGCTCGCAGCGACCGATCGCGATGGGCTCAGCGTCAGCTTCATTCAAAGCGTCTATTGGGAGTTCGGTTCGGGGGTCATCCTCCCCGAGACTGGCGTCACCTGGCAAAATCGCGGGACGAGCTTCAGTCTCGGCGAGACCGATACCAACAGGCTGGATCCGGGACGGCTGCCATTTCACACGATCCAGCCGGCGATGGCCGAGCTCGGCGATGGACGGCTGATCTCCTATGGCACGATGGGCGGAGAGGGGCAGCCGCAGACCCAGGCCGCGATCTTCAGCCGTTACGCCATGCACGGCCAGGAGCTGCAATCCGCAATCACGGCGCCGCGCTGGCTGCTCGGTCGCACCTGGGGCGAGGAAAACAACAATTTGAAGATCGAATCCCGCTTCGATCCCGCGATCATCGAACGGCTACGCGCGCTCGGCCACGACATTCAGTTGGCCGGCCCGTTCGAGGAGTTCATGGGCCATGCCGGCGCGATCGTCTGGCATCCGGATGGCCTGATGGAAGGGGCCAGCGATCCGCGCAGCGACGGCGTCGTTGCGACCCGCTGAAGGGCATTGCCAGCGCATGATCCGCACGATGCTGCTTCGTGCGGATCGCCCGCTAGCGCGACGGTTTGCGGGGCTGCGCGGTCGTCTTCGATCCGGCGGACTTGTACTTGCGTTCCCCGGCGGGAGCCGTCAGCCAGGTCAGGATCATGTCCTGCGCATGCTCGCGGCGCAGCGCAAGCCAGTCCGAATCGCCGAGGTCCTTGTCGAACATCGCCGACAGCGTGTACCGGTTGGACACGTGGAAATAGCTCATCGCCGTGATTGAGACGTAGAGCTGGATGGGATCGACGTCGCCGCGAAACAGGCCCGCCGCCACGCCGCGCCGCAGGATGCTTTCGATGCTTGCAACCAGCGGCAAGGTGAGGTCGGCAATCTTGCGTGACTTGCGCATGTTGCGACCGCGCTGAAGGTTCTCGGTGTTGATCAGGGCGATGTAGTTCTGGTGCTGCCCGAAGAACGTGAAGGTGAAATCGATCAGCTCGCTCATCGCGGCGATCGGCTCGAGATCATCCAGCTTGAGCTGCTGTTCGGCCGCGCGGATCTCGGTGTAGACGTCCTCGAGGACCGCGATGTAGAGCCCGTTCTTGTCGCCGAAATAGGCGTATAGCAGGCGCATGTTGGCCTTGGCGCGCTGCGCAATGGCTTCGACGCGTGCGCCGCCGAGGCCGTTGTGGCAGAACTCGAAGGTCGCCGCGCGCAGGATCGCCTCCTTGGTGAGCGCGGAGTCGCGCGGGCGTTTTCCGCGGGTGTTACTGCGGGTGGGGCTGGTCTGTGCTGTCGTCTCTGTCACGGCGTCAACCTTGCCTGGGCTCGGGTAGTCACGCAAGGCAGGTCCGCATCAGGCCACAACGGGCAGCGGTCCGGTTCCCGGCGCAAGCAGCTGGGATTGAGATCGGCATTACGGCTGTTCGTCAAGGGCGATTCCTCCCTGTTCACTGCTTCCGGGCGCCTTCGGTCACCATCACGCCACCACGCGCGACGAGGCGGCCGGCCTTGTAGACATCGCGCGGCTTGGGACGAGCGACCACGGCTTCCTGGACATGCCCTGCGTCCAGCACGACGAAATCCGCCGCCCCGCCGACCGTGAGGCCGTAATCCCCGAGGCCGAGCGCGCGCGCTGCGTTGGCCGTCACCATGTCGAAGGCCGCGGCCAGCTGATCGTCCGTGTTGAAGCCGGAGCGATAGCCGACCATCATTGCGCGTTCGAGCAGGTCGCCGTCGCCGTAGGGCCACCAGGAATCGCGGATGTTGTCATTACCGGAGAACACGGTGACACCGGCATCGCGCAGCAGCAACACAGGCGGAAACGGGCGCGCGCCTGGGGCATTGGTGAGAATGGCGACACCAGCCTCGGCAAGCTGCTGCGCGGTCCGTTGAACCACGTCAGTTGCCACTTCGCCGAGTGCATAGGCATGACTGATCGTGACCTTGCCGCCAAGGCCCGATGCTTTGGTCCGCCGCGCGATTTCCTCGATCTCCGAGATGCCCTGCAGACCGCCGTCATGCAGGTGAATGTCGACGCCGACGCCGTGCCGCCCGGCAATGCCGAAGACGACATCAAGATGTCCGGCGACGTCACCATCATGGCTTGCGGGATCAAGTCCGCCGACCAGGTCGGCGCCGGCGCGAACGGCTTCCTCGAGCAATTCGGCCGTACCGGGCGATGTCAGGATGCCGCTCTGGGGAAACGCGACGATCTGGATCGAAACCTTCTCGCGATGCGCCTCGCGGGCAGCGGCGATCGCCTCGAAATGCCGCAGGCCGACCTCGGCGTCGACATCCACATGGCTTCGCATGTGAGCCGTGCCTTGCGAGACGCAGAGGTCGATCAGGGCTGCTGCCCGAACGGCGATCGGCCTGGCGCCGGCGAGAGCTTCCTTCTCGAAGCTGACGCGCTCGCGCACGCTGAAGCCCGCGGTGCAGGGGCGATGCGGCTTCCAGTCGTCGCCGATGAAGCATTTATCAAGATGGATATGACCTTCCACCATGCCAGGGAGCACCAGGCGTCGGCCAAGATCATGGGTGATGCCGACTGCGCCGTGATCTTGCCGGGACGACGTGATGGTGACGATCTTGCCGCCGCTGACGGCGATCTCGACAAGCCGACCATCGGTCAGCCGCGCGTTTCGGAACAGTGTGTCGATGGCGCTCAATTGAAGTCTCCGGTTTCTTATGTCGGCACGATGCCGTCGGGCAGGGCGCGAGAAAATGCCGCGATCTCGCCGGCGGTGGTGATCCAGATGTCGTCGCGCTGGGCGACGATCGCCTGCAGCGCGCGCCGCAGCGGCCGCAGCCGGTGGGGCTGGCCGACCAGATAGGGATGCAGCGCGATGCCCATGACCAGCGACTGCCTCGCGGATTGCGCCAGCATTTCCTCGAACGTGTCCGTGATCATGGTCGCGAACTGCTCGCCGCTGTCCTTGCGTCCGACAATCGCGGGGATGTCGTTCAGTTCCTGTGGATAGGGGACGGACAGGATGCGCCCGCCACCTCGTGTCGAGAACCACACCGGCTGATCGTCCATGCACCAGTCGAGCAGGTAGTGGTAGCCCGCTTCGGCGAGCAGGTCCGGCGTGACGGCGGATTGCGAGATCCACGGACCGAGCCAGCCAAGCGGCCGTCGTGCCTCGGCGCGCGCGATGATATCGGTCGCTTCCTCGATCAGCCGCTGTTCTTCGGCAGGGGAGAGCACGCCCTGGCGTTCGGAATTGGTCCGGCCATGGCCGACCACCTCGTCGCCGCGCGCGCGAAAGGCGTCCATGACTTCCGGGCAGTAGTGATAGATGCTGCTGTTCGCGAGCACCGAGAGCGGCAGCTTCAGTTCGTCGAACAGATCGATCAGCCGCCATACGCCGACCCGGTTGCCGTAATCGCGCCAGGCGTAGTTGAGGACGTCCGGGTGTGGACCGCCCGGGCAGAGCTCGGCGCCAAGCCCGTCGCCGAACGCGAAATGCTCGAGGTTGAGCGCGATGTAGACCGCCAGCCGCTTTCCGTTCGGCCACACGAAGTCGGGGCGGCGCGTGATCGCGCTGTAGCGATAGCGGTCGTGAGAGACGAGACCGCGCGCCGGATCAGGCGTTTGCGCGCATGTTGCATCGCCGAGAACGCCACGCGAGACGGCTCGCTCGGGTTCCTCTCCAATCTCCCGCTGCATTGCAATCTCCATTCGGCGCGCGATCGGCCGCTTGACATTCGTCGATTTGTGAAGAAAGTTTTTACTTCCGTCAAGACCGCGGAAACGGCGGCGGCGGACCAGAGGCGGCTCGGGAGCCGTCGGAGCGGGAGGAATTGCAGAAATGAGCTACGCTTGTACCCCCATTGCCGGGCTGTGCCGCCGCGTTGTCTTGCAGGGCGCGCTCGCCATTCTCATCGGCTCGCTGCCGCTTGCGGAGCGGGCGCGGGCTGCCGAGCCGATCAAGATCGGCCTGGTCACGGCGCTGTCGGGGCAGTCGGCGCGCGCCGGTGAAGCGTTGACCCGCGGCGCCACGATCGCGATCGAGGAGATCAACGCGAAGGGCGGCGTGCTCGGCCGTCCGCTGGAGCTGGTGCGCCGCGACGACGAAAGCAATCCCGCGAAAGGGCTGACCGCCGCGCGCGAACTGATCCAGCGCGAGAAGGTCGCGGTGCTGCTCGGCGGTCTCGACACGCCGGTCCAGCTTGCGATCGTGCCGTTCGTCAACAACGTCAGGATGCCGTTCGTGGTGCCATGGGCCGCCGGAACCAACATCACGCAGAACGGCGCTGCGTCCAACTATGTGTTCCGCGTCTCGGCGATGGACGACGAGGTCGACAAGGCGATCGTTGCATTCGCCGGCAAGACCTTCGCCGCCAAGAAGCCGGGCCTCATCCTCGTCAACAATCCCTGGGGCGAATCGAACGAGCATGGCCTGCGCGCCGCGCTGAAGGCGGCGGGAATCGAGCCGGCCGGTGTCGAGAAATTCGAGGCGAACGATGTCGACGTGGTCGCGCAATTGTCCCGCCTCAAGCAGGCCGGCGCCGACTCCCTGTTCCTGGTCGGCAATGTCGGTCCGTCCTCGCAGGTCGTGAAATCGCTCGACCGGATGGGCTGGGCGCCGCCGATCGTGTCGCATTGGGGACCGGCCGGCGGCCGCTTCACCGAGCTTGCCGGGCCGAGCGCCGAGAGTGTCGTGTTCGTCCAGACCTACAGCTTCTTCGGCAACCTCTCGCCGGTCGGCAAGCGCGTGCTCGCCGAGTTGCAGGCGAAGTATCCGGACATCAAGGGGCCCGCAGACGTGACGCCTGCGGTCGGCTTCGCCAATGCCTATGACAGCGTGCAGGTGATCGCCGGCGCGATCCAGAAGGCCGGCAGCACAGATCCGACCGCCATTCGTGACGGCTTCTACGGGATCGACAGGCTGGAAGGCCTGATCAAGACCTATGAGAAGCCGTTCGCCCAGAACAAGCACGATGCGCTGACGGCGCAGGACTACATCTGGGCGCACTTCGAAGACAACCACATCCTGCCGTTCAAGAATTGACGGCAGCGGTCGTCCAGCAAGCAGATCGGGGTGATCATCGATGTCGTTTCTTTCGGCGATAATAACCGGAATGGCGCTGGGGAGCATGTACGGTCTGCTCGCGCTGGGCTTTCACGTCACTTACGCCGTGTCCGGCACGGTCAATTTCTCGCAGGGCAGCTCGATGACCCTGGGAGCCGTTGCCGGATACTTCTTCCTCGTCGTGTGGGGCTGGCCGGCCGCGATCGGCATCCCCGCGGTGCTATTGGTCTGCGCGGTTTACGGCGTTCTGATTGAACGCTTCGCGGTTCGTCCGTTCGTGCAGCGCGGGTCGGACAACTGGCTGATGGCGACGGTTGCGGTCGGCATCATCGTCGACAATGTGATGCTGTTCGTGTTCGGCAAGGAGCCGCGCAGCTTCCCGTCGGTGCTCGCCGCCAAGCCGATCCAGATCGTGGAGGGGGCAGGGGTCTACCCGCTGCAGCTCCTGATCCCCGTGGTCGGCCTGCTGCTTGCCCTGGCGCTGCATCTGATCAGCCGCCGCACGCGGCATGGCGTCGCGATGCTTGCGGTGGTGCAAAATCCCAATGCTGCGCGGTTGATGGGCATCAATGTCAGCGGCGCCATCGCCGCGAGCTACGCGGTGTCGGCGATGCTGGCGGGCGTCGCCGCGCTGCTGATCGCGCCACTGCTCAACGTCTCCTCGGAGATGGGCACGCTGTTCGGCATCAAGGCGTTCGCCGCCGCGATCATCGGCGGTCTCGCCAGCGCCTGGGGCGTCATGCTGGCCGGACTGTGCCTTGGCCTGATCGAGGTGTTCGCGACCAACTATCTCGGGTCGGTCTACACCCAGATCATCACGTTCGCTTCCGTCATCGTCATCCTCGTCATCATGCCGCACGGGCTGCTCGGCCGAGCTGGAGTTAAGAAGGTATGATCTCTCGCGCTTCCCTTCTGATCGCGGTCGCGGCGTTCGCGATTGCCATCTTCTATGCCGCGGTCGCGGACAGCTACGCGGTGTTCCTGATCGCGACGATTTCGCTGACCGCGATCGCCTGCATCGGGCTCAACGTCCTGCTCGGCCTCGCCGGCCAGATCTCGCTCGGCCATATCGGCTTCATGGCCATCGGCGCCTACACCACGGTGCTGCTGATGGAGAAGGCCGGCTGGCCCTACCTTGCCGCGACGGCGGGCGCCATCGTGCTGGTCAGCATCGTCGGCGGCCTGCTTGCGCTGCCGGCGCTGCGCGTGCGCGGCCCGTATCTGGCGATGGTGACGATTGCCTTTGGTTTCATCGTCGAACACGTCACGATCGAGTGGCGCGATCTCACCGGCGGCGGCAACGGCCTGATGCTGAGTGCGCCGCCGAGCGTGTTCGGCTACGCGCTGTCCGAGCGCTCGCTGGCCATCGCGGGCATCGTGCTGGTGTTTGCCGGCCTCTTCCTGTTCGAGCGGTTGAAGCGCAGCGGCTGGGGCTATGCCATGCGCGCGGCCCGCGATACCGAGGTCGCGACGCGCTCGCTGGGCATCGATCTGGTGCATGTGCGCGCCGTGGCTTTCGTGATCTCGGCCGCCGCGATGGCGCTGGCCGGCGCGCTGTTCGCGCCGCTGCAGGGCTATATCAGCCCGAGCTCGTTTCCGTTCCTGCAATCGGTGCTGCTGCTGTTCGGCGTGATGGTCGGCGGCGCCGGTTCGGTGCTCGGCCCGGTGATCGGCGCCGCGCTGGTCGTGCTGCTGCCGGAAGCGCTGTCGGATCTCGCCGAGTATCGCCTGCTGGCCTTCGGCGTGTTGCTGTTCGTCGTATTGCGCGCCGCGCCGTCCGGCATCGTCGGCCTCGCGGAGCAGCTCGCGGCAAAATTCCTGCCGGCACGCAAGCCCGTGGCCGAGTCTGCAATCGCGCCGGCGCATGCCGATGCGGCGATCCTCGAAACGCACAACACGGCCGGGCTCGACGTGACCGATCTCTCGATCTCGTTCGGCGGCGTGCGCGCCGTCCAGGGCGTCTCGTTCAAGGCGGCGCCCGGTGCCGTCACCAGCATCATCGGCCCGAACGGCGCCGGCAAGACCAGCGCGCTCAATCTGCTCTGCGGCTTCTACCGGCCGCAGGCGGGAACGGTGATGCTTGGCGATCGCGATGTCACGGGCATGACGTCGCATTTGCTGGCGCGGGTCGGCGTGGCGCGCACGTTCCAGACCACGCAGTTGTTCGGCTCGCTCACGATCCTGGAAAACATCCTGCTCGCCGAGCGGGTCGGCCGTCTCGGCGGTATCGTCTCTGCGTTGCGCAACGCGGAGACCGAGGGGTTCGCCCGGTTCCTGCTGCGCTTTGCCGGTGTCGATGGCGACGTCGACCGTCTCGCGGATTCGCTGTCGCACGGCGAGAAGCGGCTGGTCGAGATCGTGCGCGCGCTGGCGCTGCGGCCCCGCATCCTGTTGCTCGACGAGCCCGCGGCGGGCCTCTCGAAGGGCGACAAGCAGCGGCTGACCACGCTGTTGCGCCGGATCGCCGATCTCGGGATCGCCGTCATTATCGTCGAGCACGACATGCCGATGATCATGTCGCTGAGCGATCTGATCGTCGTGCTCGACGGCGGCAAGCGCATCGCGATCGGCGATGCGGCGGCGATCCGCAACGATCCGGAGGTCCGCAAGGCCTATCTGGGCGACGCCACGCCGGGCGAGAAGGCCCGTGCGCCGCGGCCGGCGCGGCAGGGCACTGCGCTTGAAGTCAAGACGCTCGACTCGTTCTATGGCCTGTCGCGCGCCCTGAACGGGATCGATCTGGTGGTCGCTCCCGGCGAGGCGGTTGCCGTGCTCGGCGCCAACGGCGCCGGCAAGACCACGCTGATGCGGTCGATCGCAGGTCTCGAACCGCCGCGATCCACAGGCGAAGTCCGGCTCGCCGAGACGCGCATCGACACGATGCCCGCGCATGTTCGGGCTCGCTCGGGCGTCGTGCTGGTGCCGGAAGGGCGGCAGGTGTTTCCGGAACTGACGGTGAAGCAGAACCTCGAGCTCGGCGCCTATGCGCGCAAGGGCCTCGACCTCGATGCCGAGATCGAGGCGATGTTCGTGCGCTTCCCGCGGCTGAAGGAGCGCATCGACCAGCGCGCCGGCCTGTTGTCCGGCGGCGAGCAGCAGATGCTCGCGGTGGCGCGCGGGCTGCTGACCGGACCGAAGATCTTCATGCTGGACGAGCCGTCGCTCGGCCTGGCGCCGCTGGTCGTCGATGAACTGTTCGCGTCCTTCGAGCGGCTGCGCAGCGAGGGCACGACCATCATGGTGGTCGACCAGATGGCGGGCCACGCGCTCGCGCTGGCCGACCGGGCCTATCTTCTCGAGACCGGCGCGATCCTGAAGAGCGGCGCCGCCGACATCATCGCCGAGGATCCGCTGCTCGAGGCGGCCTATCTGGGCGGAGAGGCCCAGGCCGGAGCGCCGCAACGCTTCGCGGCCCAGGCACACTGAGGGAGGCGAGGGCGGATGTTGGTCGGAGGCCGCGAAACTGACGGAAGGCAGGCTGGTCCGATGGGTGCGCGGGGCGAGCGGCGTCCCGGGCCCGCGGCGGCCGTCTGCGCCGGCGTGGAAGTGGGGCTCCTTGCCGACAGGGCGCTTCGCGATCGCGCCGCGGGTCAGGTCGTCGCTGTGTTCGAACGGTCGTTCTACGCCGTCATCGACGGGATCTGGATCTGCGTTGGACGGGCCGGTATCGGATCGGGGCCGTTGCACGTGCTCGGCGACTTTCGATGGCCGCGACTTGCGGTCGGCGACCCCGTGCGGGTCGCGGACTCCATACTGTGGGTCGCGGGGACGCCGCTCGCAAATCTCGCCGCGCGGTCCGTCTGGGCGCCGCCCGCTACACCGCATTGGTCGGCGAGCAGCCTGCGACGCGGCCTCGACGCGGTCGATGCGGTGTGGGGCGGAGAACTGACTTCGGAAGGCCTCGCCGTGGCCGGGTCCGGACGGGTGCCGAGCGATGTTTCTCCCCTCGTTCGGGCTGCCACGCCCGGTCTCGCGGCTCTCGCGCAAGTCGTGGCCGGCTCGGACGACGATGCGGATCAGAGCCTCTCGCTCGGCAGCTTGATCGGTCTCGGGCCGGGACTTACGCCGTCCGGCGATGACCTGATCGGCGGCGCGCTGATTGCGCTGGCCGCGCTGGGACGGATCGGACGTCGCGATGCTTTGTGGGAACAATGCCGCGCGCTGCTCGACGGCACCAATGACATCAGCCGAATCCATTTACGCGCGGCGGCACTGGGTTACGGCGCGGCAGCGCTGCACGACGCCATTCATGCAACGATGAGCGGCGAGGGCGCCGGATTTCGTCGCGCGCTCACGGCGCTCTCGGCGATCGGGCATACATCCGGACTGGATGCATTCGCAGGCAGTTTGATCGTCTTGCGCCATGAACTTCGCGGACGATGATGCCGCCATCGGTCAAGATTTGAGTTCTCCCAAACTGCTCCGAACGAAGTTCGGAGCATTTTTTTAGCGGGATTCCTTCTGGGCCAAATCCGCGAACGACAGCGAAGAGAGATTTCGCATTTCCCGAGAATCCGGTCTTGACTAAGTAAGTATTTTCTTATTATCTCGACAAAACGAAAACGAACTTTAGGGCGGAGACGATGACGGATCAGGATAGGCCGCAATATCAGCAGTTGCTGGCGCGCAAGGTCGAAGTCGTGAATGTCGGGCTTGAGGGGTTCGTGAAGGACCTCCGCGACTGCGACATCGGCGTCGTTCACGTCGACTGGAAGCCGTCGGCGGGCGGCGATCCGCAGATGGCGGCCCTGCTCGCGAAGCTCGGTGTGTGAGGGCGCACCGATGAAACTGATCGAAGACGCAAACCAGCAGGCGCTCGGACGGATCCTCGAAGGAGAGCCGCGGCTGATCGACATCGTTCCCGCCCGCCAATTGATCCCGGGCCTGCGCGAGCGGATGATCCTCCACGCCGGACCGCCGATATCCTGGGACAGGATGTGCGGCCCGATGCGCGGCGCGGTCGCCGGCGCCATCGTGTTCGAGGGATGGGCAAAGGATCTGCCGACCGCGACCAAGCTCGCCGCCAGCGGCGAGATCGAATTCCACCCGAACCATCACTTCGGGGCGGTCGGCCCGATGACCGGCATGACGACGATGTCGATGCCGCTGTTCGTGGTCGAGAACGCGCGCTTCTCCAACCGCGCCTATTGCGCGATCAACGAGGGGCTCGGCAAGGTGATGCGCTTCGGCGGCAACGACGCGAGCGTGCTGAAGCGGCTTGCCTGGTTGCGCGACGTGTTCGGCCCAATGCTGGGCAAGGCGATCCGTGCCGCCGGCGGCATCGACCTGAAGTCGATCGTCGCGCGCGGCTTGTCGATGGGCGACGAACTGCATCAGCGCAATCTCGCCTGCTCGAGCGTTTTCCTTCGCGAGATCGCGCCCTGGATGGCGCGCACCTCGACCGACAACGCCGTGCTCGCCGAATGCCTCGCGTTCATCGGGCAGAATGATCAGTTCTTCCTCAACATCGCGATGGCGATGGGCAAGGCGATCACCGATCCCGCCAACGGCATTCGCGGTTCGACCATCGTCACCACCATGTGCCGCAACGGCACCGATTTCGGCATCCGCGTCTCTGGGCTCGGCGAACAGTGGTTCACCGCGCCGGTCGAAATGCCGGAAGGGCTGTATTTCGCCGGCTATTCCGAGAAGGACGCCAATCCGGACATGGGCGATTCCGCCATCGTCGAGACGATCGGCCTCGGTGGATTTGCGATGGCGGCAGCGCCGGCCGTAGCCGGCTTCGTCGGTGCCGGCGCGCCGTCCGAGGCCGGCAACTTCACCCGCTCGATGGGCGAGATCACGGTCGCGCAGAATCCGGAATGGACCATCGCTGCGATGGACTTCGCGGGCGTGCCGACCGGCATCGATATTCGCCTGGTCGTCGATTCCGGCGTGGTGCCCGTCATCAACACCGGCATCGCGCATCGCGAGCCCGGCATCGGCCAGGTCGGTGCCGGCG
>NZ_JASGSR010000161.1:0-15372 GCF_040446015.1 Bradyrhizobium sp. INPA03-11B | reverse complement strand
CTATTACACGACCCCCGCTTGGGTTAAGTCGAAGGACGATCGGATGTACTGCTTCAGCATCCCGAAGGGCGCGAAGTAAACCGTTCCGGCGCCCGCGCCCATTGCGGCGCGGGCAGGCTGGAGCTGCCGATCCCATTCCTCGCGTCGTCCCCGCCGTTCGGCTGCCTCCTCGCCGAACCCGCTGGAGTCTGTTGATGAAAAGCCTGCAACGAGCCTGGCATCGCCATTCGCCCCAATTGTTCCTGGGCGAGCTGCTTGAGAAGCGATGGATGGAGCCGATCATTCCATTCACGCTCACGATCACGGTGTTCCTGGCCTTCGCGGTGATGATCCCGCGTTACCTGACGGCGGGCAGCCTTCAGGAGCTGATGCGGAATTTCGCGGAGCAGGGCATGGTCGCCGTCGCGATGGCCTTCTCCGTGCTGTCGGGCGGCATCGACCTGTCGGTCGGCGCGGTGTTTGCGATGTCGAACTTCCTTGCGCTCTATCTATATCTCATTGTCGGGCTGCCGCTGCCGGTGATGATCGTGCTGGTCATCCTGTTTGGCGCGGCGATGGGCGCGATCAACGGCGGCCTGATTGCCTACGGCAAGACCCGGCCATTCCTCACGACTCTGGTCGTCCTCATCATCGTCCGCGCGGCCTACAACAAGGTGACGGTCGCGTTCACCAACGAGCTCGCCAGCATCGATAGCGGGTCCAGCACATGGGATTTCATGGGATCCGGCAGAGTGCTCGGCATTCCGATCAACATGCTGGTGTTGATCTTCCTTGCCGTCGGAACGCATTTCTTTCTTACTCGCGTCAAGCCCGGCGTCCACATCATGGCGGTCGGGTCGAGCCGGAAGGCGGCCCGCCATGCCGGCGTCAACGTCAAGCGCGTGCTGTTCTCGGCCTACGTGATGTCAGGATCGGTCGCGGCGCTGGCGGGCATCCTTTATGCCGCGCGTCAGAGCAGCTCGGGCACGGACACCGGTGTCGGCTGGGAGATCAATGCGCTGGCCGCCGTGGTTCTTGGCGGCATCAGTCTTGCCGGTGGCCGCGGTACCATCGCGCGCGCCGCCATGGGCGCGGCGATCATCTTCATGCTTACCAGCGGCATGGTGCGGCTAGGCATCTCCGGCAACCTGACGACCGCCATCATCGGCATCATCCTGCTGCTCGCGGTCGGTTTCAACGTGAAGTGGGTCAAGAACAAGGGCAAGGTGCTGCAAAAGGTCTATGTCACCCCAAGCTGGGTTGATTTCGAGCCGCCGCCGTTGGTCGAGCGCGGCAGCGGCACGCCGTTCGCAGAGAACGACCGGCTGAAAAACGCTGAGGCGATTGCGCTCAACATGATCGAGGGCCCGGAGGACGTCATCCTTGACCGCAAGGATAATCTCTACACCGTCAACCGCAACGGTTCGATCATCCGCTTCCTCGCGCCCGACTATGCCGTCCGCGAGGAATTCGCGCGGATCGGCGGCCGGCCGCTCGGGCTGGCGTTCGATCGAGATCAGAACCTCCTTGTCTGCATCGCCGGCATGGGGGTGTACGGCGTGAAGCCTGATCGTTCGGTCTTCAAAGTCACCGATCGCACGACGCGCACGCGTACACGCCTCAAGGACGACTCCCGGCTCTATCTGGCAGACGATCTCGACGTTGCGCCCGACGGCAAGATCTACTTCAGCGAGGCCTCGACTCGCTACGAACTGACCGATTGGGCGCTCGACGGCTTTGAGGGGCGCGGCAACGGCCGGCTGATCTGCCACGATCCAAAAACCGGCATCACCAAGACCGTCCTCAAGAACCTGACGTTCCCCAACGGCATCTGCATTTCCCATGACGGGCAGTCGGTGCTGTGGGCGAGCACCTGGCTGTGCCAGATCAACCGCTACTGGATCGCCGGGCCGAAGGCGGGCACCAGCGAAGTCCTGATCGACAACCTTCCAGGCTATTGCGACAACATCAATCGTGCATCCGATGGCAAGTATTGGCTCGCCTTCGTCGGCCTGCGTACGCCGGTCTATGACCTTGCCATGCGCAACCCTGTTTTCCGTACCCGCATGGTCAAGCAGATCCCCCCGGATGAATGGCTGTGCCCGGGCATCAATTACGGCTGCGTGGTCAAGTTCGACGACAACGGCGTCGTGACGGAATCGCTCTGGGATCCAGGCGGGCTCTCGCATCCGACCATCACCTCGGTCCGCGAGCACAAGGGCCATCTCTATATCGGCGGTCTCGAGAACAACCGCATCGGCCGCATCCGCCTTGAGGGCGCCGACCCCACCTGGGAAGCGCACGTGTCGTATTGGGGAAGGGCCTGAGCCATGTCTCTGCTTGGCGATATCGTCGATCGCGTGCTGTTTCCGAACCGGGAGCTTCATGTCATTCCGGTGCTCGACGGAGCGTTCTCGCCAAACCAGCGGCTCGATCAAGCCCGCCAACTCGGCAATGAGATCGAGCGGCCGGATGACATCGCGCTCGGGCAGGACGGCGCGCTCTACGTTTCGACCGGAAACACTATCCTGCGTTGCACGGGAGCCGATTTCGACACGCGCGCCGTGTTCGTGACGCTTGACGGTCCCGTCGGCGGGCTCGCTTCCGCGCCGGATGGCAGGCTTCTGGCTTGCGTCTCGGGGGCGGGTCTGGTGGCGCTTTCACCAGCTGGCCGGATCGTCGCGAAACTCGAAAGCGTCGACGGTGAGAAGATTTCCTGTCCATTGTCGGTCGCGGTTGCCCCGGACGGGGCAATCTATCTGACTGATGGCTCGCGCAACAGCCGGCCTGACCTCTGGTTGACCGATCTGATGCAGAACCGCGCCCCCTCGGGCCGTCTCATCGTTTGCGATGCCTCGCTCGGTCGAGCGAGCGTGCGTGCCGACAAGCTTGCATGGCCGTTCGGCTTGGCCGTTTCCAGCGACGGCAACGAGGTGTGGGTCGCCGAATCCTGGGCGCATCGCCTGACCGCTTTTTCACGCTCCGGCGGCGACAGGCGCGTGATCGTCAAGAACTATGCCGGCTATCCGGCCCGTCTCGGGCCGGGCGCGAACGGAGATATCTGGATGGCCTTCCTCGCGCTGCGCACGCAATTGACCGAATTCGTCCTGCGCGAACGGGCATTCTGCGAAGCGATGATGCGGACGGTGCCATCAGAGCTTTGGATCGGACCAGCGCTGGACGGTCGCCTCAATCCGCGCGAACCGACCCAGATTGGCCGCATCAAGAAGCTCGGTATTCAGAAGCCATGGGCACCGCCGCGCTCGTATGGCCTCATTGCGCGGCTGGACGCCAAGGGCATGGCAACTGAGACCTTGCACAGCCGCGTCGATGGTCGGGTCCATGGCGTCACCGCCGTCCGCCCGGTTGGGTCCCGTGTGCTGGCGGTGTCCAAGGGCCGCGATTGCCTCGTTGAACTGCCGCGTGGCCGCGGCGCACAAGAAGGATGAGCGCCATGCCAGCGGAACTACGGGCAAAAACCCCGCTGCTCCAGGTTGTCAACGGCAGCAAGATCTATGGCGGTCTGCATGCGATCGATGGCGTCGATTTCGATCTGCGGCCGGGTGAAATTCACGCGCTGCTGGGCGAGAACGGGGCCGGAAAGTCGACGCTCTGCAAGGCGATCGCGGGCGCAATCGTTCTGACCTCCGGCGACTATATGATCCAGGGACGCAAGGTCTCGTTCGCCTCTCCAAAAGAGGCGCTCGAGGGTGGCGTCGCGATGGTCTACCAGGAGTCCAGTCTGGTACCCTCGATGACGGTGGCGCAGAACCTTGAACTCGGCATGGAGAAGTGGGTCACGGTTTACAGCAAGATCAACATAGCGGCGACGCAGTCGCTGCAATCGATGAACTTCAACGTCGACCCGCTGGTGCTGGTGGAGAACCTCGGCACGGCCAAACGGCAGATGGTCGAGATCGTGCGTGCGGTACGCCACAATGCCAAAGTCTTTATCTTCGATGAGCCGACTGCATCGCTTACCCCTGAAGAGACGCAGCATCTGTTCCACCTTCTCAATACCCTGAAAGAGAAGGGGGCGGGGATCATCTTCATCTCGCACGCTCTGGAAGAGGCGCTGAACATCGCGGATCGCATCACCGTGCTCCGGGACGGCAAGCTGGTCGCTACGGTGCCCGCGAAGGACGTTACCCGTGACTCCCTGGTGCGGATGATGGTAGGCCGCGAGGAAACGGCGGCGCAGTACGCGACCCACGGCGCCGATCCGGACGCCCCAAAGCCCCATGCGCTGCGCGGCGAGAAGGTGCTTTCGGTCGAGAACGTGACGATGGGGAGTATCGTCAAGAATATGTCCTTCTCGGTGTTCAACGGTGAGGTCGTCGGCATTTTCGGCCTGGTCGGCGCCGGGCGGTCCGAGATCGCGCAGATCGTCAGCGGCGCGCGCAAGCGTAATTTCCTGCGCGGCGGGATGATCTATCTGCGGGACAAGCCGGTTCGCTATCGGGTGCCGCGGCAGGCGGTGCGCGACGGAATCGCCTATATCACCGAGGATCGCAAGGTCGACGGATTCTTCGAAACGATGACGGTAGATCAGAACATCTATCTCGGTTATCTGTCGTCGCCGCGTATCAAGCGATTCCTCTACTCTACACGCGAGATGAAACGGATTGCCGACCGATGGATCTCGGCGCTCTCGATCTCGGCGTTGAAGCGAACGCTGAAGATCGTGGAATATTCCGGCGGCAATCAGCAGAAGGTCGTGGTGGGAAAATCTCTGGCGCAGGAACCGACCGTGGTCATCTTCGACGAGCCGACGCGAGGTGTGGACGTCAGCGCCATTCCGCAAATCCACCAGGCAATTCGCAAGCTGGCCGGCGAGAATAAGGCAGTGGTCGTGATCTCTTCCTATCTGCCGGAGATTCTGGCGATCTCGGATCGGATTCTGGTCGCGCGCGGTGGGCGTATCGTTGAAGAAATGGCACGGGCTGATGCGACCGAAGACAAGATCATGTACGCGGCCATTCATTGATAAGGAGCGCCTTTCATGAGTGCCTATCAGCGGCCTCCCCATTGGAAGGACGCGGCGCGCGACGCCAATGAAGATGATGCGGATGGTGGTCGGCTGATGAGCGAGCGGATCGCAAGCGAGATCCGCAACGCGGTGTTGAGCGGTGAGATGCGGCCGGGCACGCGCATCCGGCAGGAACTTCTCGCGGCGCATTTCGGGGCAAGCCGCATTCCCGTGCGCGAGGCGCTGAAGCAACTCGAGAACGAGGGTCTGGTCGTGATGGCGCCGAACCGTGGCGCCTGGATTGCGGACGTCGATTCGGAAGAATCGATCGAGATCTACAAGATCCGCGAAGCGGTCGAACCGCTTGCCATCGGCGAAAGCGTTCCGAACCTGACCGACGAGGACATTGAGACGCTTGACCGCATCGTGCGCGAACTCGAGCAGGTGACGACGCTCGAGGAATACATCCAGTTGGACCGGGAGTTTCATCTACGAACTTATTCGCGCGCGCGGATGCCGCAACTACTGGCGATGGTCGAGCGCTTCTGGAACAGCACGCAGCACTTCCGGCGGCAATTCGTCAGCGAGACCTATGCCAAGGATGGGTTTCCGTTCTCTGATCCCCAGCATGTCCTGATCATGGATGCGATCCGGGCGCGCGATGTCGATGCCGCGCAAGTGTTGGTGCGTCTCCACATCCGGCGGACGCGCGTTGTCATTCAAGCCAAAGAGAGCGGGGCGGCGCAACCGCCCCTTGCGAACCGCGCCGTGTTATCGCACGCGCGTCTCGGCTCGGTCTATCGCGGAAAAAGGTCCAATGACTAGCTTCCGGAATGCCGGCGTTTTCGGCGGCGAGATGCTGATGGCTGCCGGCAATCATGGCCGCACGGCTGTACACGGCTGGCATCGTCACGACGGCAGCTGCAACGGGTCATGAGAATGAATGCCGGTTCCGATTCCGCATTGCGTGTGCGCGCCTACGAAGAAGCCGCGGGTCAGCTGCGGGCGCGTCTTGGAGAAGCGGCTGCCGCTCCTACCGATCACAAGGGGCTGACGGCGCTCGATCTGTTTCGTGCCGCGCCGCGCGAGGCGCCAGCGGTGTTCTATTTCGATGCGACGCAGAGCTATGCCGATATCGACCGGTTGAGCGACCGGCTCGCCGGCATCTTCGCGCGCAAGGGGCTTGGGCGAGGCGACCGCGTTGCCGTTATTCTACAGAATGTACCGCAGTTCGTCGTCGTCAGTGTGGCGGCATGGAAAGTCGGGGCTATCGTCGTCAGCCTCAATCCGATGTACAGGACGCCGGAGCTTCGGAAGCTGTTCAAGGACTGCGAACCCAAGGCGGTAATCTGCCACGATGATCAATGGGACAACGTTGTCCCGGCCGCTGATTCAGTCGATCCCGAGCTGGTGCTCTGGACCTCCGCCCGTGAATTCCAGATGCGAAACGATGTCCGGGTGCTGCCGGAGCCGGGCGCGGCGCCGCCGGCCCAAGCGCTGGCCTTGGCCTTCGCCGAAGGCGCATCCGCTCTGCCGACGCCTGTCCTGACCCCAGACGACATCGGCTTGCTGCTCTACACGTCCGGAACCACGGGCGTTCCCAAGGGCGCGATGCTCACGCATCGCAACCTCGTGGCGACGGCGCTGGTCTGCCGCGATCATTTCGAGCTGAACCGCACGTCGCGGATATTCGGTGTCGCGCCGCTGTTCCACATCACCGGATTCGAGATCCAGATGGTTGCGGCCTTCGCCGCACGTGCCGCGATGGTGCTGACCTATCGCTTCCAGCCGCAGGTGGCTCTCGATGCCTTCCTTGAATGGCGGCCGACATTCATTGTCGGTGCCATCACCGCATACATCGCGTTGATGAATCATGCCGACGCAACGAGCCGACATTTCGAGAGCTTTGTCCATATCTATTCCGGCGGCGCGCCGATTGCTCCTTCGGTGATCGATGCCTTTTCGGAACGGTTCGGTCGGGCGATCCGCAGTTCCTATGGAATGACTGAACTGACCTCTGCCAGTCATCTTGCGCCCAACGAAGGTCCAATTCCTGTCGATCCCGCGTCGGGCGCGCTGTCTATCGGCAGGCCAACGGCCGCCGTCGATGCGATCGTGGTCGACGACGAGCGTCACCCGCTCGGACCGGGCGAGCACGGCGAAGTGGTTGTGCGTGGGTCCGGCGTGATGGCTGGCTACTGGAGAAAGCCGGTGGAAACCGATGAGGTGCTGACGAATGGTTGGCTGCACAGCGGCGACGTCGGCTTCTTTGACGGGAGCGGCTGGTTCTATCTCGTGGACCGCAAGAAGGACATGATCTCCGCCTCCGGCTTCAAGGTTTGGCCGCGCGAGGTGGAAGATGTAATCTACGGCTTTCCGGGTGTGCGGGAGGCTGCGGTCGTCAGTGCTGCCGATCCATATCGCGGCGAGACGGTGGTGGCTTTCGTTTCCGCGCGGCCTGGTGCCGCAATCGACGTCGCCGCGCTATCGCGCTTTTGCCGCGAGCGATTGGCGGCCTACAAATGCCCTGTCGACATTCGCGTGCTGGATGATTTGCCGAAGACGGAATCCGGCAAAATTACCCGAAACACGCTCCGGGACAGCCTGCGCAGCCAGTAAGGAGAACTCAGGTGGATATCACGCAAAGCGAACGCAGCCGAGAGCTGGCCGAGCGTATCCAGCGCTTCATGATGGAGCACATCTATCCGAATGAGCGCCGATATTATCAGGAGGCGGAGCGGCTCGGGCCATGGGCCGTGCACCCGGTCGTGGAGGAACTGAAGCCGCTCGCACAGCAAGCCGGCTTGTGGAACCTGTTTCTGCCGGCTCACGAGGACGGGCTGACGAATCTCGAATATGCGCCGCTGTGCGAGATCATGGGACGTTCGCACCTAGCTCCCGAGGTCTTCAATTGTAGTGCACCGGACACTGGAAATATGGAGACGATCCTGCGCTACGGTACGGAGGCGCAGAAGGAGCACTGGCTGAAGCCGTTGCTCGCGGGCGAGATCCGTTCTTCGTTTGCGATGACGGAGCCCGACGTTGCCTCATCCGATGCGACCAACGTCGCCAGCCTGATCGTGCGTGACGGCGACCATTATGTGATCAACGGTCGCAAGTGGTATACGACCGGTGCCACCGATCCGCGATGCAAGATCATTATCTTTATGGGGCAGACCGACCCAGCGCACCCGGACCGTCACAAGCGTCAATCGATGATCCTTGTGCCGAAAGATACGCCGGGCGTGCATGTCGTCCGTTCGCTGCCAGTGCTCGGATTTTACGGCGTACCGGATCGCGCATCCGAGGTGATGTTCACCAATGTACGCGTGCCGGCGGCCAACATGCTGCTTGGCGAGGGACGTGGATTTGAGATCGCGCAGGGACGGCTAGGACCCGGACGCATCCATCATTGCATGCGGTTGATCGGCCTTTCCGAGCGCGTGCTCGAGCGTATGTGCCGGAGAGCGCTGAAACGCGTCGCTTTCGGCAAGCCTCTCGCCGAACAAACGGTGACGCTTGAGCGCTTGGCCGAAGCCCGCATGAAGATCGAGCAAGCGAGGCTGCTGACTCTCAGGGCGGCCTACATGATGGACACAGTCGGCAACAAGTCGGCGCGGCAGGAAATCGCGATGATCAAGGTCGTCGCACCAAACATGGCACAGACGATCGTTGACTGGGCAATACAAGTTTTCGGTGGAGGTGGAACCAATAACGACCACTTCCTCTCGGCAGCGCTCGCCACGACCCGCTTGCTGCGACTGGCAGATGGCCCCGACGAGGTCCACCGCAACCAGATAGGTAAGCTCGAGCTGCACCGCTGGCTCAATTCCGATCCCGCGCGGACCGGCGGCGAAGCCGATCCAATGTCCCCAGACGAATCTGAAGCATGGTCCGAAGGAGGGCTTTGGCCGCGCCCAAAACGACTGTCATAGATGGGGTCCGGAAGACGGGGCTTGCCGACCTCGTGTCGACACTCTCGGGGCTGCTCACGCTTGTCGGAGGAACTTCAGAACGGCAGCGCCACCGACGAATTTTCAGGAGCGGATGGTTTGCTGCCCGGTGTGACGGGGCGGACCAATTCGCTGGCCACATCGGCGAGCCGGCACGGTTGGTTTGTCCGACGTCCCTCTTCATTCTGAACCGCCGTGTAACCTGTTGATCCAACTGGAGACGAAAACCGCTCGCAATTCACTCGAAATCCTCGCGGATTTTGATTCCGCCATCGCTGCATTTGCTCGGGCTGCGCGTTGGCGCTGAAACTTCAAGAGTTTGCGGCAACTTCAATTGCTCATTTGGAAGTCAGGCATATCCAACGGCGCACTCCACTGGCAACCTTGAGGCCGACCTGGCATGTTAGCAGGCGCAAAGACCAGCGATTTTCATATTTGGTCAGAGGCTCTGTTGAGCTGCGCCCAGCTGGCGGGCGCGGCGTCGGTGACGTTCATCATGCAATTCTAGGAGCATTTCTGGTGCGAAACTGGTGCGGTTAGTGAATTGGATAGGGAGCTCCACCGATCATCCGGAAATCCCCGCGGCCATTGTGAAATGGATCAGCGCCAACCGGCAGCGGCCGCTGCCGGCGGCGCGGGTTGGGTGTCCTACTTCTGATATAGCTCCAGGTCGATCGCGCGGTCGCCATTGCGAAGAGCTATGCTGCCGGTATTGATGGACTGAACCTTCCATCCGGATAAGTCCTCGCCAGCTCCCACCCAGGAGCCTTTGGGATCTGTTCTCTTGAAGACGTAGGCCTTCTGTACGCCTTGTATGATCATGATGCCGCCAAGCACGAAGCCTGGATCGACGACGATCAGTGGCGGCGGTTGCACGGGAGCTGGCGGCGGAGCGGGAGGGGCAGGCGGTGGCGGCACAAAAGGTTCGCGAGATTTAAAGAAGATTGGGCGCGCAAGAACTTGTGAGTAGCTTGCAAGAGGCCTTGAGGCGGCGACGGACGTACCTGCCGATGAGGTCGGGATGGACCAGTGAAATGCGCCCAGTTCGGAAGGCTGTTCTGAGAACAGCGCCAATCCGGCGGTTACGGCAAGGCTGACGTTCAGCGCGAGAAGGCTCCCGAGAACGAGGAATTTCCACGGCGCCAAGTTGTAGTTCATTTGGCGCCCTCATCGGCAAGAATAGCCCCTACGATTTCGAGCTGAGCGTCGATAAAGGGTTCAGTCGTTGCGTTTGGTGGCCCATTCGGCGGTCCCTTGATCACGGCAGACGTGATGAAGAGGTAGGGCTTGTTCGTTTCAATGGCATGGACCGTCCGCTGTATGGCAGCGTGGGTACCCGACAGATCGATGCGGGCGCCGACATACTTGATAGCTTCATTCCTTGTTGGTTGGAGGCTCTGCACCGATTTCACTCTCGCGCCGCCAGCCTCGGCGATCGCCTTCAGTCGCGTCTGCAGATCTGCCCCGATGACGCCGTCATTGGTGCCGGTCAGAAACTCGTTGCGATCGAGTTCCGCGCTTGAACGACTAATCAAGTCCTGAACCGCAGTCTCCTCCGCGGCTACTCCTTCGAGACGGGCAAGCAGGGCTTGTTGAGCCGCAATGCGGCCGCTCCGTTCAGTGAAGTAGTCCTGGACTGGAATGATCCACAGCCAGTATACCGCAAGCACGCCTAATGCGTGTGCTAACCCAAAAACCGCACGGCGGCGGTGCAGGCCGGCTGGCACTTCCAGTATCATGGCTTTGCCAATTCGGTCAGTTCAGGCGAGCGCAGCTTCGCTTGCAGCGAAAATCGCTCACGCCCTTGCGAGGGGTCCACAGTAACAGGAGCCGTCAACTGGGTTTCGGTAAACCGTGGCGATGCATTGATGATGCCCACGAGAGCCGCAGCCGCGGAGGAAAACCCGATCATTGAAACCTGTTGGATGTTGTCGCTCTGAGAAAGCCGTAGCTCCGTCAACCACGAATGAGGAGGGAGAAGTCGGCTAGTGTCCTCCCAAACGTCAAGAAAGCCGGGCGCGCCGGTCTTCCTCTCTCGGATGTGGCGTAAGATCGACTCACGACGCTCGAACTTCTGCATCGCAGTGCGGACGCGTTGCGCGTGGCCGCGAGCCGCAGCAATCTTGCTTTCCAGCGCGTCAAGCGTTGATTGTTGACGCCAACATTCTGCGCTGCCCGCCACCACAGCGAGCATCAAGGAACTGACGATCGAACCGCGGACGATGCGCGAGAACCATGATATTTTTCTGTCTTGGTCCGACCTGAGCGAAATATGAGGGACAAGTCCGCCAGGCTCAGGCGGGCCCTCGACGTAGCTGAGATCCTCCACCCGAATCGTTAGCGCGGTCGCAATATCTTGAACTATCTGACGTAGCACTATCCATTGGTAAACGGTGATCGTTTTCGCGTCATTCGCGTGACAAGATGATTGACCGCAATGAATGTCCTTCGATCGGAAGGGTGTTTTTGCAAAAAGGTCGCGCAGCGCGGTCTCGTCGATCTTTTGCTTTGCTTGAATGGGGAGCAGGATCGTCCGACGAAAGATCTGCTCAGATGTCACGCGGATGCCAATTTCGGTGTTGAGATCGAGCCCTTGCGCACGCAGAAAGCGATCGAGAATTGATTTCGAGAACGCATCAACCGTAGTGCGATTAGTTGCCAACGTTTTCCGTTCCTCGCCAACGACCTCCATGTCGATGAACATACCGGTGAGACTGACTACAACGGCTCTTCGCTTGCTCCCCTTCAGCCATTCCAAAAACTTCTTTGGGAGAAGAGTTTGAACCTCATTGCACCACCAAACGCCGAACCGGGACGGGAATTGCGAGAGCCGTGTGCCAAGAGCTTGCACGGTATTTTTACTCCGTATGGGTAGGATTTACGGCTTTCATCGGAGAAGCTCTACGTTTCCCCTAGCCAACGCGGGTCGCGCGCAGCACTTCATCGATCGTTGTTTCTCCGCGGCGCACTTTGGTGACGCCGTTTTCGTACATGCTGATCATGCCGGTGGTTCGTGCAAAATCGCTGATTTGCATATCCGATGTTGCTGACAGGATGTGGCGATGAACGGGCGCGTCGACCACGAGTATTTCCGCTATCGTGGACCTTCCAATGAAGCCGTGTCCTGCGCACTCCGAGCATCCGGTGGGCTCGCGAATATTCAGGCGCTCTCCGATGCTGCGATTGCGAGTATCGTTGCTGAGGCGTTCTGCCCAGTATTCGGCGTCTCGGTGAGGGCGCGCGCAATGTGGGCATAGCTTCCTCACCAAGCGCTGCGCCAGGATACCTTTCACGGTCGATGCCAGCAGATAATTCTCCAATCCCATGTCGATCAGGCGCGTTATGGTTGCTGCTGCGCTGTTGGTATGAAGGGTTGAGAGTACTAGGTGACCAGTGAGTGATGCCTGGATCGCGATGCGCGCAGTTTCGAGATCGCGGATTTCGCCGATCATGACGATGTCTGGATCTTGACGCAGGATTGACCGCAAGGCATGTGGAAATGTCAGGCCGATCGCCGGCTGAACTTGTACTTGGTTGATCCCGCCGAGCTGATACTCGATTGGATCTTCGACCGTGAACACCTTGCGATCCGGACTGTTGAGCTCCTTGAGCGCCGTGTAAAGCGTGGTGGTCTTTCCGCTGCCCGTTGGGCCGGTCACCAGGATGATCCCGTTGGGCTGCCGCATCAATTCGCGCAGCGTGTCGATGTGGTCTGAGCTAAAGCCCAGCTTGACAAAATCGAGCTCGATTCTCGAGCGATCGAGAATCCGCATGACCACGCTCTCGCCGAATGCGGTCGGTATGGTCGATATCCGAAAATCGATATCGACCCCTCTGATTGCAAGCTTGATACGGCCGTCCTGCGGCATTCTTCGTTCGGCAATGTCGAGCTTTGCCATGATCTTGATGCGGGATGTGATCGCCGCGCGCATCCCGGGAGGGAGTGATTGCGCCGTCCGCAGCAAGCCATCAACGCGATATCGCACAAGCACGGCCTCAAGCGCGGGCTCGATATGAATGTCGGACGCTTGACGTTCGACCGCCGCAGCAATGATTTGATTGACGAGACGTATGGTTGGAGCTTCGCTTGCGATGTCGCGCAGGCGCTGGACGTCGGTCTCGCTCGCGTCCGAATTGTCACCGAACGAAACGCCATCGAATCCCGATGCAGACTTGGTGTAGAGCGCCTGTAACGCCTTCTCGAAGTCCGCCGCAACGAAAAGTCGAGCAACTGTTGGTCGGCCGGTAAGATAGGCTAGTGCGCGTACCGGCTCGAGGTTGAGTGGGTCGACCACTCCGATGGTCAGCGCATCGTCTGTCGCGACGAGCGGCACGATTCGGTTGCGCCGCACAAAATCAGCCGTGACAATGTCGGTCAGCAATGGCTCGGCCGGAACGTCATCTAACGTCGCCACGGGGATGGCGAGGTAGGTAGATAGAGCCTTCACTACGTCGGTATCAGAAATCAACCCGAGCTTGGTCAGGACATGATCAAGACGCTCGCCGGTGGACTGGGCAGCGCGCCTTGCGCGATCGATTACGGGCGCCTCAGCGAACTTCTCCCGTGTGAGAAGGTCGACAAAGCCATGGGCAAATGCCTGCAACTCGTCGAGCCGGGTTTGGTCGGTGACGATGTGCGCTGAACTGGTTGGCGGAGGCGCGAGCTGGCCCGGAGATGCTGTCGTCACGGGAGCCTCCAGTCGAGTATCCAGACGGGCTTCTCGGGGTCATCGGTCAGCCGGATCGTGGCCGAACGTGTAATGCGACCGTTCAGCCGCGGGATGTCCACGCGAATCGAGAAGGCGTGGCCAATGAGATTGTTGAACGGGTTCGCAGCAACTGCGGTCGGCGATGTGCCATTGAAGGACGCCGGTGATTGCAAGCGCGCCGCGACCTGTGTTGTAACTGCGCCAGCATTCGCGCCCGGGAGGGCAAGCAATGCTTCGGGCGGAGCGACCTGAGGGTCGATGTAGGGCCGGCCCGAGTACACAGTCAGCGCAGGCTCGATGCGCCGAAAGAGTTCGGGGGTCACACCGAGCACCATTTTGAGTTCGTCGACGCTCTGGAACGGGCCATTTCGAGGTCCGTTGCGACCGGCCGCCCGATATTCGGCGTCCTTGGCACCATTCACCCGCCTCGTTGATCCCGTGCTCCTCCAGTCGAGGATACAGTCGACGAGCGTTGCGGCGGACCAGGCGTCTATGCCGGTAGACCGGAGCAAATTGGAAATCAGCGTCTCGTCGGCCTGGTTGAGATCGATGCGCCCGGCCTCGTCCTGGATCATTACCTGGACAGTCGCGCCGTCAAAGGTGAAGGCGTGGGGCACGCCGTCCACGCGCCATCGCGCTTCCGGGCGCGCTTCCAACAGTGAGAATGCCGCGCGGTTGAAAGCGGCTTCGGCAACGGCGGCGATCCTGATGTCGTCGATTGCGTTGTGGGCTTGGTGAACGGCGGTCTTTCCGGTCGGCATCAGAACTCCCGCAATAATCGCAAGTAGCGCGACGACCGAAAGAACATGGACGACTGGCATCGTCGCTCTCCTCAGCGCGCCCTGCAGCGTTTGGTCAAGGCATCATAGACGCATCCGACGTCAACCTCGATCCGGGGCACAACGATGATGTCCGGCCAATTCTGGCCAGCGGTCGCCACACGGAGACGTACCAGTGTTGGCGGGTTGGCTTCGCCGCTCCATCTGTCGTGCCATACGGCGTCTCGATCAGCGCGGCCTCTCCCGAAGTAGTCGAATGAAATGCCATCAACATTGTCGACAAGCGTGGCAGTGCTCGAGCTTTTGGTGTCGCCGCCACCTGCGAGCTCCGATCGAGACGTCATGACAAGCGAGGAGAACGAACCGCGGTTCTCTGCGTGCAGGGTGTATGCCAAGCGGCCGCTTTCGCCGAGAGCGATCGGGGCCGGCGCCAGAAAGCGAAGCGCGTTCGGACTCCCTTCAAATAGCACGTACGGATGACTTGGATCATTTGTCACGTAAGAAGGGTACGCGCCGGCGACGAGCCGCGTCAGCAACGATTGCACCAGCAACACGCGTTGCAGCTTGTCGGCATGATTCGTCCCGTGGTTCCAGGCGAGCAGGCCAAAGCGCAAGCTGCCGAACATGGCGGTTGTGAGCAAGCTAAGAAGAACAATGCCAACCAGTAGTTCAATCAACGTAAACCCGGCCTCGGCATTGTCGGTTGTGGTTTGCTTCGCCAACATCATGGTCGGGCCTCTTTTGGTCCAAAACGAAGCGTGCTGAGGGAGACCGACGAGCCCCTCAGCCCGCTCAACCGGACTTCGGCGGATATTTGATAGAGTTCGACCGATGTCCGGCCAATGTCAGGAGACGCATACGGCGTGATCTGAACGCGCCACCGCGATCCATCGGGTGTATCGCCCGTCACAATTCCTTTCTGAATAGTAATGTCCCGGCCTACCCGGTTAAGCACGGACTGGGCAAGTATGCCGGCTCGAGAC